>CAZHVX010000023.1:17855-18809 GCA_964536295.1 uncultured Pseudomonadota bacterium | reverse complement strand
GGCGGGAGGAGGCCGAAGGCCGACGTGGCCCTGCCTGCCGGCAGGCAGGGATCCCCCGTAATCAAGTGTTTACAGGGGATTGCCTGCCTAGCCGGCAAGGCTGGCCGCGTCGCGGAGCCTGTCCTGAGTGAAGTCGAAGGGCTCCTCGCAACGACACCCTTTGTTTTCAATGGGTTACGGTATTCACTTCAAAATCGTGAGTAGTTAATCCTAAATAACTATACGGAATTCCTTGACTTTTTTAAAAGTTAGTTTAACCTAATCAGATTAGGAGGAGCTTATTATGAAGATCGGAGATCTTTCGCCAAGTTTAGAAAACTATATTGAGACAATTTATGATCTGATTTTGGAAAAGAAGTTGGCCAGGGTTAAGGATATTGCGGATAAAAAAAATGTCTCCATGCCGAGTGTCAACGGTGCCATAAAGCGGCTGATTCAAAATGGCCTTGTTCGGCACAATCAATATGACTTTATTGAACTGACAGATGCCGGTGAAGAGATAGCCAATCGTTTGGCGAATCGTCATACGGTTTTGAAAAAATTATTGATTGATCTGGATGTAGAGCCGCATATTGCGGATAAGGATGCCTGTGTAATTGAACATCACATAAGCAAAGACACGGTGGATAAATTGATTGAATATTTTGAAAAAAAGAGGATCGCAGATAAAAACACGACTTTTTTAAAATTATCCGAAATATTGCCGGGTAAAAAATGTAGAATTAAAAAAATTAATGCTGAAGAAAAGATTAAACACCGATTGCTTGAGATGGGTATGGTCTCCGGTGAAATTGTTTCCGTCAAAAGAATTGCACCATTAGGGGATCCAATTGGTATTAAGATAAAAGGTTATGATTTATCGCTCAGAAAATCCGAAGCAGCAATGATCGACGTTGAATTAATTTAATTCTTTTGACTGGATTAACAGGATTGATTTTTGTTCTCAGAATAAAA
>CAZHVX010000023.1:0-17755 GCA_964536295.1 uncultured Pseudomonadota bacterium | reverse complement strand
ATCTTGTCAAGTAATGGAATGAAACGTAAATTAAAAATAGCAATAGCGGGTAATCTAATTTAATTCTTTTGACTGGATTAACAGGATTGATTTTTGTTCTCAGAATAAAAGTAATCCTGTAAATCTTGTCAAGTAATGGAATGAAACGTAAATTAAAAATAGCAATAGCGGGTAATCCCAACTCTGGGAAAACCTCCATATTCAATAAACTCACAGGCTCCCATCAAAAGGTGGCAAACTATCCAGGCGTGACAGTCGAAGTCAAAAAGGGTTCCTACAAATGGCATGGCAGGGAGATCGAGGTGATCGATCTTCCCGGAACCTACAGTTTGTCGGTTCGATCAGAGGAAGAGCGTGTTGCGAGGAAGTATATAGTTTTTGAAAAACCAGATTTAGTTATAAATATTGTCGATTCATCAAATTTCGAGAGGAACTTTTATTTAACAACCCAGTTGATTGAGATGGGGCTTAATATAATTGTTGTATTGAATATGGCTGATCTAGCAATTAGTCATGGCCAGCAATTAGATGTTAAAATGCTTCAAGAAAGGTTACGGCTCCCTGTTTTAGAAACGGTTGGTTCCAAGGGAAAAGGGGTTGATGAATTAAAAACAATTATCGAAAATTCTACAGATAACGAGGGTGGTCATGCAAAAATAGAATATGGTGATGATATTGAAAGGGCAATTTATGAACTAATTCCATTAATACATGAATCAAATGTTGGAAGTGCCACGTTTTATAATTGCAGATGGCTTGCCTTGAAACTTCTTGAAGCAGATGAATTAATCATTGAAAACATAAAAAAAGAACATCCATTAAGTGAAAAGATTTTGGAGAAGGCATATTTGTTAAGAAAATATCTTGCGCGCCATTTGGGGGATGCTCTGGAGGTCATCATCGCAGAGCGTCGCTATGGCTTTATCTCAGGCCTTTACAGAGAGACCGCCATAACGACAATTGATGAAAAAGTGAGGACCTCTGATAAGGTGGATGATATCATTATTCACAGGTACATAGGTATACCTATATTTTTAGGAATAATGTATTTTGTTTTCTATCTCACCTTTACATTGGGGCAATATCCAATGGGTTGGATAGAGTCTGGTATATCATGGTTTGCTGATTTCATATCAGCTTCATGGCCGGCGAATTATGCTCCGCTTTTGAAATCAATGCTTATTGATGGTGTAATTGGAGGTGTTGGCGGCTTAACAATATTTTTACCCAACATATTAATTTTGTTCCTTGCAATTTCGATTTTAGAGGACAGCGGATATCTTGCAAGGGGTGCATTTATCGTTGATCGTTTGATGCACAAGATAGGACTTCATGGAAAAAGTTTTATCCCCATGATAATAGGTTTTGGATGCTCTGTTCCTGGAATACTTGCAACGAGAACGCTTGAAAATAAAGAGGATCGAATGACCACAATGATGGTTTTACCATTAATGTCATGTGGTGCAAGGATCCCCGTTTACACACTTATTATTGTGGCTCTTTTTCCACCATTTTGGCAGGCAAAGATGCTTTTCCTGATATATATTATCGGTATCTTCATCGCTGTATTGCTTGCTAAAATCCTGCGGCTGACGATCTTTAGGGGAGCCAATGTTCCATTCGTTATGGAGCTTCCGCCATATCGAATGCCAACCATCAATGGCCTATTTATGCATATGTGGGAAAGGACCTTTTTATATGTTAAGAAGGCGGGAACGATTATTCTGGCGGTGTCCATTATAATGTGGGCGTTGAGTGTTTTTCCTCAAAAAAATTACACCGATGTGCATGGAAAAATGATCGATCAATCATTCATGGGGATTATTGGAAAAAAGTTGGAGTATGTTTTTAAGCCAATAGGATTTGATTGGAAGATCTCAACTGCACTCGTCGGTTCATTGGCTGCAAAAGAGGTTTTTGTAGCTCAACTTGGTGTTGTTTACTCGTTGGATGATAATAAAAACGCTAAAACGTTAAGACAGAAATTGTACTCCGATTATTCCCCGCTCGTAGGTTTCTGTATAATGTTATTTATATTGATAGCTACCCCATGTATGGCCACATTTGCAGCTATAAAAAAGGAATCAGGCTCATGGAGGTGGGCATTCTTTCAGTGGTTTGGACTAACGGCTATTGCGTATCTTTTATGCTTAATAGTTTTTCAAATGGGATCATTGTTAATTGAGTGATTATGGTAGAATACATTATCATAGGTATTATTGTTTTTTTGGCGGTCGTCTGGGTGATCAGAATAGTATATAAACGCACCAAAAAACCTCTCAATTCTTCTCATAAGCCATGTGAAAATTGCGATGGTTCGTGTGGTTTAAAGAAGGACTAGAAAACCTTTAGGAGTTTCTATGACTATCGAAGACTATCTTAAGAACTTGGGAATTGATTCCGAGAAAATCCATCACAATCTTACAGTAGACCAATTGCTCCAAAGCGCCGTTGATAAAAAAGAGGGCTTTTTGGCGTCAAATGGGGCCCTTGTCGTTCGTGCTAAACGGAGAACCGGGAGGTCCCCAAAGGATAGGTTTATTGTCAAGGATGTTGAGACTCGAGATGAAATTTGGTGGAATAATATTAACCTATCAACTGATGAGGCGCAGTTCGATCGAATTTATAGAAAGGCTTTGGATTATTTAAGAGATAGAAAAGACATTTATGTCCATGATGGTTTCGTAGGTGCTGATCCAGGGCATCGGTTGAATGTAAGAACGATTTCAGAGAAGGCGTGGATTAGTCTCTTCGCCAAAACACTATTCATTAGACCTAACAAGAATGATTTGAAGGATTATAATCCGGGGTTTACTGTAATTAATGTATGCGATCTAACGGTAAATCCGAAAATAGATGGAACGCGGTCGGAGGTTGTTGTTTTATTATCAATGACCAAGAAGACCCTGATTGTTGTGGGTAGTGAATATGGTGGTGAGGTTAAAAAGGGTATTTTTACCGTAATGAATTATCTCCTTCCACAAAAGGGTGTGTTTCCCATGCATTGCTCGGCAAATATCGGAAAATCTGGGGATGCGGCGTTGTTCTTTGGCTTGTCGGGTACCGGCAAAACCACATTGTCTGCGGATCCTAACAGACGTCTCATCGGTGATGATGAACATGGTTGGTCAGAGAATGGTATCTTCAACTTTGAGGGTGGATGCTATGCCAAGGTGATTAACTTATCTAAAGAGGCAGAACCTCAGATATATGATGCAATCAAGTACGGATCTATTTTAGAGAATGTAGTTACCGATAAAGATGGAAATCCGGATTACAATGATGGGTCGATAACCGAAAATACGCGCGCGACATATCCGGTTGAACATATTCCAAATTGTGAATTGTCGGGCAAGGGTGGCCATCCAAAAAATATTTTCTTTTTAACATGTGATGCATTTGGTGTCCTGCCTCCAATTGCGAAATTAACACCTGACATGGCTGCGTATCATTTCCTGGCCGGATATACGGCAAAGGTTGCGGGAACCGAAGCTGGGATAACGGAACCACAGGCGACGTTTTCAACATGTTTTGGTGCACCATTCATGCCCCTCCATCCAACCAAATACGCAACGATGCTCTCCGAACATATGGCAAAACATAAATCAAACTGCTGGTTGGTGAATACTGGTTGGAGCGGTGGCCCGTATGGTGTCGGTGCGCGTATGAAGATATCCATAACAAGGGCACTTTTAACCGCGGCGCTTGAGGGAAAGCTTGATGATGTCGAGTATACGCCTGATCCAACCTTTAAGGTTCTGGTTCCGGATCATTGTGATGGAGTTCCCCAAAATATACTCAAGCCCAGGAATGGCTGGACAGATAAATCCGCATATGACCAAAAGGGCAAGCATTTGGCCAAGTTATTTCAGGATAACTTTAAGCAGTATGCGGATTATGCATCACAGGATGTCATTCAATCGGGACCAACAGAGGACCTTAGCTGCTAAAGTAGCTAGATTCCTTATATCCCCTTAAATAGGTGTCAATTTCGCTTTTAACATATCGATAATCCTTACCTATTTTACGAGCCGGGATTTCTCCCTTGTGAACCAGTTTTAAAAGGGTCTTTCGGGTTACTCTAAGATATTCCATTGCCTCAGTTGTGGTCATTATTTCGGGAAATGTTTTTTCCATATGGATATACACCGCAGAGACGCAGAAAAAGAATGAAAACGCGGAAAGTATACATTCAGGGAGTGGTGGAAAATACGCTTTGTTGACCCTTGTGTCATTCTGAGTCCGCCAAAGGCGGGCGAAGAATCCAGTAAAATCAATTTGTTAACGCTGGATCCTTCATTCGCCTTTGGCGAATTCAGGATGACAAAACGCATTTTCCACCACTCCCATTCAGTGTTTTCCACTGAATTTTGCGTCTCTGCGGTGGTTGTAATGGTTTTCAGCGATTTCGCGTTATCAAAAAAGCCTTATTAAACAAATAGAATTAACCAAGTAATTACAAAATGGTTGAGATGTTAAGGGAATCAATTACCATTAATTACTATCAAATACCATTATAGGGGGAATTAACCTAAAATCAAGTGTTTTTTGACTTAAATGAACTTGACACATGCAGGGGCATAACGTAACTTCCTCAGACTATTAGAGGAGAACGAAATTTTCAACAACAACAAGGAGGAGAAATTATGGCTGAAGCTCTAGGAATGATTGAAACCAGAGGTTTTGTAGCAATGGTTGAGGCGTCCGATGCCATGGTCAAGGCCGCGAAGGTTGAATTGATTGGTTTTGAGAAGATCGGTGGTGGTTATACCACAGCCATAGTCAGGGGCGATGTTGCAGCAGTTAAGGCAGCAACAGATGCTGGCGCGCGCGCTGCCGAAAAGGTGGGTGAGCTGGTTTCAGTACACGTCATACCAAGGCCACATGAGAATATCGACTGTGCACTTCCACTTGGAAGACAATGCGATAAGAAAAAAGCAGGAAAAGCAGCTTAATTGGTTATAATTTTTCACCATGAAGATGAATAATATTTTTAGACGGGATTAACAGGATTTTTTCTATTCCAGAAATTAATCCTGTGAATCCTGTCTAAAGTGTTTTTTTTAAGGTGAAGGTTGAGGGAGAAGAATATGCAAATTGGGAAAATTGTTGGAACTGTTGTGTCCACCAGAAAAGATGAGAGATTAGATGGTCTCAGATTCCAAATCGTAAAGTATGTAGATATTGAAGGGCGTCCAACGGGCAATTTTGTTATTGCTGCTGATGGTGTTGGTGCCGGTGTAGAGGAAATAGTTTTGGTGGCCAGTGGAAGTTCCGCCAGACAAACGCCGGAAACCAAAGATAAGCCGTTGGATGCTATCATAATGGCCATTGTTGATGAGCTCGAAATTGGTGGAGTGCACAAATACGTTAAGAATAAGTAATTCTTATGGCCGCAGAGCCAATGTAGCTGAGAGCTGAGAGAGTTTAGCTGAGAGAGAAATAATTTTCTCAGCGCTCAGCTAAGTTCTCTCAGCTGGATTTAATGGTTTTGCGGTGAGGAGATATCATGCAAATAAATGAGAATCAGATCTCAGCAATAGTAGATGCAGTCGTGGGAAAAATGACGGCCGGTGCGGATGTTAAGAAAACAGTACCAACTGTTGTGCCAAATATAAAAAAGGAAGAGGTTAAGGTAAAACCCCTAAGCCCTGAGGAGGCAATCGGCACGTTTGCAGATATCGAAACTGCTATCCAAGCGGCACGTAAGGCTTTTTTGGAATATAAGTCCATCAGCTTAGCTCAACGAAATAAAATAATTCAAGCTGTTCGTGAAATTTGCATGAGTCATGTTGCAGAATTATCCAAAATGGGTGTCGAAGAAACAACCTTTGGTCGTTACGAAGATAAATTAAAAAAGAATACAGCTGCTATTGAGAAAACTCCGGGTGTTGAAGATGTTGAGGCTGCAGTTTGGACCGGAGATAATGGCGCAACAATTTTAGAGAAAGCTCCATATGGGGTTATCGGAGCGATTACTCCATGTACGAATCCATCTGAAACATTAATTTGCAACGGGATCGGTTTTATTGCAGGTGGTAACTCCGCAGTTTTTAATGCGCACCCAGCTGCAAAGAAAACATCGATAAGAACAATTCATTTGATCAATAAGGCCATCATCTCTGCCGGTGGTCCCGCGAATATGTTGACAACCGTTGCAAATCCAACAATTGCGTCTGCGCAGGATTTGATGAAACACTCAGGGATCAATCTTCTGGTTGTTACGGGTGGACCGGCGGTTGTTGCATCGGCGATGAAATCCGGTAAACGGTGTGTTGGGGCGGGTCCAGGCAATCCCCCCGTTATAGTTGATGACACAGCAGATATCGAAAGGGCGGGGCGCGATATAGTTGCTGGCGCCAGTATGGATAATAATATTATTTGTGTTATCGAAAAGGAAGTGATCGCATACAAAAAAATCACAGATGATCTCAAAAAAGCGATGGTTGCAGCCGGGGCTTATGAGATTAATAAATATCAGTCACAACGCTTAGAAAAGATTGTTGTTAATCCAGATAACACACCAAATAAAAATTGGATCGGTAAGGACGCGCATCTGATATTAAAACAAATTGGCATTGATGCAGATCCATCAACGAGATTGATAATAACCGAAACGGGTCCGGACCATCCATTTGCAAAATTAGAGATGTTGATGCCGATTATCCCAATTATTCGTGTTGATCATGACATCGATGCGGCGATTGAGTTGGCTTACAAATTAGAGGGCGGATGTTTCCATACGGCAGGTATCCATTCAAAGAATATTGAGCATATGCACAAGATGGCGGTTCGAATGAACACATCTATATTTGTTAAAAATGCGCCGTTTTATGCCGGATTGGGCCTAGGTGGAGAGGGGCCGATTTCATTTACAATCGCTTCGCCAACCGGCGAGGGCGTTACAACCGCAAGACATTTTACGCGTTATAGAAGGTGCGTAATTGCGGGCTACTTTCGGATTGTATGACCGCTGAAACGCGAAAGATCGAAGAATGCGCTGAAAATATAATTTCTGTGTTTTCTGATAATTCTGCGTTTCAGTGGTGAATATAATTGTTTTTAGCGTTTTCTGATAATTCTGCGTTTCAGCGGTGAATATTATGATACTAGAAACACAACGACAAATAGCAAAAGTGGTAAGGGATGCTGGAATAGTTGGCGCCGGCGGTGCCGGTTTTCCAACCTATGTCAAATTTCAGGCCACTAAGGTTGATACCATAGTTGCAAATGGATCCGAATGCGAACCACTTCTTTGGACCGACAAAACAATGATGATGCTTCGGGCCGATATGTTGGTTCGTGGGGTGCAACTTGCAATGAAGGCGACCGGTGCATCAAAGGGCATCATTGGCGTGAAGGGGCATTATTCGGATGTTGTTGCACTTCTGAATAGCGCATTACCGAAAGATGGGTCCATCAAACTACATCTTTTAAATAATTATTATCCTGCAGGGGACGAATTCTTGTTGGTAAGGGATACAACCGGAAGGATTATTCCCGAAGGTGGAATCCCCTTAAATGTAGGTGTTGTCGTGAGTAACGTAATTACATTTATGCAGGTAGCTGATGCTGAAAATGGAGTCCCGGTTACCAAGAGGGCCCTAACTATTACGGGTGAGGTTAAAGAGCCATGTGTTGTTGAAGCTCCAATAGGTACAACCTACAGCGATCTGTTAAATTTTGCAGGTGGTGTTACTACAGATGATCCTGTTATTATAGATGGCGGCCCGATGATGGGCGTAATCGTTGATGATTGGGACGGGGGGATAGCAAAAACCACCAGTGGAATTTTGGTTTTGCCAAGGGATCACTTTATAATTAGGAGTAAGACCACAACAATTGCTCAGATGATTAAAAAATCAAAGGCAGCGTGTTGCCAGTGTTCGCGCTGTACAGACCTTTGTCCGCGAAACATGCTTGGTCACGAGTTGCATCCACATATGGCGATGAGGACTATCGATTACAACCACTCCGAGCCGACAAAACATATTACGTCTGCATATTTATGTAGCCAGTGTGGTACATGTGAGCTGATTGCATGTGATTTTATGATTTTGTCCCCCAAGAAGGTTTATGCTGAATATCGGAAAGAGTTGGTCAAGCGCGGAATAAAGAATCC
This sequence comes from uncultured Pseudomonadota bacterium, assembly GCA_964536295.1. Classification (GTDB taxonomy): domain Bacteria; phylum UBA10199; class UBA10199; order CAZHVX01; family CAZHVX01; genus CAZHVX01. The sequence goes on along the minus strand of CAZHVX010000023.1, from coordinate 9,633 downwards.
ACACAATAACAAACCAGAGGATGTCAGAACATCCTATGAAAATGCGAAGATTTCAATTCCGATGGTTTTGAAGAAGTTGAACCTAAATCAATACGACAAACATACTCCATACAAAAAATTTGATGACGGAGTTTTTTATGTAAAGGTGCCAATTAGAAAACATGTTGGTACTCCGGCAAATATACATGTGAAGATGAACCAGATGGTGAAGCTTGGTGATGTTATTGCTGCAACATCTGAAGATAAGCTGGGCGCTGTGTACCATGCATCGATTGCCGGCAAAGTTAATGATATAGGTGATGACTATATTGGAATTACAAAACATTAAACACAAGGAAGTTTATTTGACTAGATTAACAGGATTTTTAATTAATCCTGTAAATCCTGTCGAAAAGAAAAATATAATAATATGAAAGAACCCTGTATTGGATTGATAGAATTTAAGTCTGTAGCCAGGGGCGTTAAGGTTACGGATATTATCGTTAAAAAGGCTCCAGTTAAGGTACTAGAGACGCATCCGATATGCCCGGGCAAATATGTTGTCCTCTTTGCGGGAGAGGTCGCGGATGTTGAGGAATCGATGAAGGCCGGTATCGAGGCGGCAGGCGATCTCTTGATAAATGATCTCATGTTGCCGCGGGTTCATGAAGATATTATTCCATCTCTAACTGGAACAACTAATGTGGGTAAAATCGGGGCCATTGGAATAGTCGAAACGTTTTCAATTGCGTCATGTGTCGTTGCCGGTGATATTGCCGCAAAGGCAACTTCGGCAAAACTTGTAGAGATGAGACTTGCAAATGGATTGGGTGGAAAAGCCTATTTTGTAATGACCGGTGAACTTTGTGATATCCAGGCTTCAATTGAGGCCGCAAGTGAGTATGTTCGTGCGGATGGCTTATTGGCCGGAAGTGAGATTATTGAAAATCCGCACCCTGAAGTTATTGATAAATTACTTTACTGGTAGCGCCTTTCAGGCGCTTGATTACACAGATTAAGCCCTTCGGGCTGATTACACAGATTATAATAATAATCGGTGTAATCATACTCAATCGGTGTAATCAAACGCGCAGTGATAACGGAGTGTTTATGGAACTAGCAAAAGTTATAGGAACGGTGGTTTCAACAATCAAAGACCCATCCATACAGGATTGGAAGATACTGGTGATCCAACCTTTAAATGAAAAATTGGAGGCCGTTGGTGAACCGGTTGCCGCAATAGATGCCGCACAGTCGGGCCCTGGGGATATAGTTTTTTGGATCTTGTCGCGCGAAGCTTCCCAGGTTTTACCAAAGCCCTATGGCCCTGTTGACGCGGCCATTGTTGGTCACGTTGATAATGTACATGTTGATGATAAAGGAATTTTGGATAAAGATGAGATCTTTGTAAAAGAATAAGCTGAGAGTTGAGAGTTGAGAGCTGAGAGAAAGATAAATCTCTCAGCACTCAACTAAGTTCTCTCAGCTAGAAAAAAAATGATATTATGTAGAGTAATGGGAAACATGGTTTCGACTGTTAAACATCCTTCCTTTGAAGGACATAGCATACTTATCGTCCAGCCTGTTGACGAGGAGGGTAATGATAAGGGTAATAGTTTTCTTGCAAGTGATAACTGTCAGGCGGGTCCCGGGGATGTCGTCCTTTGTTCAAGGGAAGGCAATACAGCCAGGCAATTATTGGGTACAATGGATGATCCATTTCACTCAGTAATAGTTGGGGTTGTTGATCAGGTTTGTACTTAAGAGTTTTTGACTGGATTTACAGGATTATAATTGTGTTTATCGTTGGAATTCAAAACCAATCCTGTTAATCGTGTCAGAAAAAAAGAGAGGTAAGAAAGTGACAAAGGATTATAAATTAGAAGAAGCAATCGAGATGATTACAAATGAGGTCATGAATAGGCTTAAGGAAAAGGTCCCATTTGCCAAGGTAGAAGATGATGGCATTACATGTAAACTGACCGGCGAAAACTGTACATATTGCGGCCTATGTATTGAGAAAAAACCTGATGCCGTGGAAAATATTGTTGAAATGGGGGCTTCCCGTATCAGCACCAAGACCGGTGTTACAGGAAAGTTTGATAGCAAGACCGCAGGTATGATAGATCACACACTCCTAAAGCCAAATGCTACACGCGAGGATTTGGTTAAACTCTGTGAGGAAGCAAAACAATATAGTTTTGCAACGTGTTGTGTTAACGCAGCAAATATTCCATTGGTTGCAAGGTTGTTGAAGGGGTCTTCCGTCAAGCCGATTGCAGTTGTTGGATTTCCATTAGGGGCTGGGAGCCCTCAGTCAAAGGCCTTTGAGGCGCGGGATGCGGTAAAGGCTGGTGCTCAGGAAATAGACATGGTTATCAATATTGGTTCTATAAAATCTAAGGATTATAAGTTAGTTTACGAAGATATTCTTGCAGTGGTTAATGCATCTAAGCCAGCTCCAGTGAAAGTTATCATCGAATCGAGTGAGTTGGAGGATTATGAAAAGGTGATTGCTTCGGCATTGTCAAAGGTCGCTGGTGCTGCGTTTGTTAAAACATCAACAGGATTTGCCAAGGGTGGAGCTACCGTAGGCGATATTGAATTAATTCGTAAGGTCGTTGGTTCCGATATGCAGATCAAGGCCTCTGGGGGAATCAGAACAAAAGAAGATGCTGATGCAATGATTGCTGCGGGTGCCAATAGGATCGGCGCCTCTGCAAGTATTGCGATTGTTACTGGGAAGAAGACAAATAATAAAGGATATTAAGACCCGCCTTCGCTAAAGCTATGGCGGGTTCTCAACGCCGCGAATGATTTTTTCTTGCTGAAAAAATCATGCGGTCGTTGGAAGGAGGACAAGATGTCAGAAAAAGGAAGCTCAACAGGTTTTGAGATGAGAACCCTAACATTTATTGATCAATTGCAGCCACAGTTGGCTCAATTTATCGCAAAGGACAACAAGGTTTATGATCCCGCAGAGTATGACTCGGCCCTTTTTATTGAAATTGCACCCGCGATGGAGATTCATCGAATGATAGACCTATCATTAAAGGCTACAAAAGTTCGTTTGGGCTCAGTTGTTACAGAGCGTCAATTTGGTATGATGCAGGTTCAAAACGCGGATCAGGGTGAAGTGAAGGAAGCCGGCAGAGTGGTTTTGCGTGAAACAGGGCTTACTGAAGACGATCGTGTGGAAGTGAAGCTACTTACAAATAAAATAATTAGGGGCGTTGAACAGGATCATGCGATTTATTTTACCGGCACTTCCAAGGGAAATATGGTTGTTGCGGGGGAGTCAATTTTGATTATGGAAACAACTCCGGCTGCGTACCTTGCAATAGCATGTAATGAAGCCCTGAAGGCGGCGAATGTTAAGCTGATCACGATTACTCCATATGGTGCCTCCGGTCGTTTGGTTATGAGTGGACCGGAATCAGATATAGACTCAGCCTCCGAAGCCGCAAACAAGATTCTTGATATTCTCAATGAGATGAGAAAAAACAGAACCGGAAACCAACTGGGTATATAAAACCACTAAGCCACTAAGAATTTTTGGTTGTTTCGTATCCCTGATTTCTCGAGGACAAGCTTAACTTGCAAGCTTAGACTCACCGTCATCCTCGCGGAGGCGGGGATCCAGTAAGGTTATATGTTTCTGGATTCCTGCCTTCGCAGGAATGACATGTTTATTCCAACTTACCTAATATGCCGATATTAAATTGCTTTCTAACTTTGTAAGTTAAATACGAAAGAATCTAATCCTTGGTCTCTTAGTGGTTGAAAATAAGCGGCTTTGTGATTATTCCCTTAATCGGTAGATCAGCGATTTCTGCCCGGACTTTATGTTCTTTATAGAAGCCTGTGCAGAGATAGATTTCATCTATCCCCTCAAGAGATAATATCTTAACAATATCAGATCCGGTAAAACGGCTGTTGTAAAATTTATAATCTACTATAGCAGTATCGATATTTTTTAAAATGTCCTGATTTTGCATGAGTTGTTCGCCAGAGTGTAGGTATTTGTGTTCTTTTGTTTTAGAACTTAGATATTTTGTCCACAAATCCAGCAACTCAATATCATCATCAATAACCAGAACCGACTTATTTGATAAATTTAAATCCTTAAGATTGGTTATCAGATAGTGTGATTTTATGGTTTTTTTAATGTCCTCAGAGTATTTCATCATATCGGGTGATTGTTTGAATTCGATAGGGATATTTATTATAAAGATGGAACCACCCGCTTTATTATTTTTATATGTGATTGAACCATTGTGTTGTTCGATAATGAATTTGCTAAATGAAAGCCCTAGGCCGGCGCCTTTCTTTCTACCGTAGGTAAAGCCTGGGGTGAAGATCTTATCCTGTAATTCCTCAGGGATGCCACAGCCATTATCTTCAATCTCAATAATAGCGGCTTCTGACGTATATTTTAACCTGATAATAATGGTGCCATTGTTTTTTTCAATTGATTGGATTGAATTCATCAAAACGTTATATATTACGCGTTCAACTTTATCCGAATCTATATTTGCAGCAATTGAAATTGGTATCTCTGGTATTATTCTGTGACTGAAATCCAATGAGTCGTTAACTTTTGATATAACTTTTTTGATTAGAATAGCAATGTCAGTGTTTTCTATAGATAGTGGCTCGTTGAATTTTGTTTGTTCATCTAAATTATCGATAACGGATAGTATTCTATCCAAACTTGCCCGAACCGCCTCTTTATATTCCTTTGTTTCCGGGAGATCATCCCTGATGCTATCGAGGAAACCGCTGATTACTGAAAGGGGTGTCCGGATATCATGGCTTATCAGCGAAACAACCTTGGATACCGCTTCGTAAACGACGGCATCGTTAGGCCCTTTGCGGCCCCCAAAGATACTGGGAATATTTGAACCTCTTTTTTTCATTACAGGTTTAGCTCTTTCAGTTTCACGTAAAGAGTTGATTTGCCGATCTGCATTAATCTGGCGGCCTTTTCCTTGTCATTCTGGGTTTCAGATAAAACTGTTTTAATGTATGCGCGTTCAACGTTGTATTGATATTCCTTTAACGAAAGCAACTGCCCAGTTTCATTGTAACATGGTAGCGTTGTTATTGTTGAGGATGTCGCGGCTGAATCTTCCTGATGTAACCATGTCGGTAGATTGCTTGGCTCAATTTCGTGTGTTGATGACATAATTGTAGAGCTGTGAATAACGTTTTCAAGTTCACGAACATTGCCCGGCCAGGAATAATTTTTTAGTATTGCCATAGATGTCGGTGCTATAGTTTTTTGTGATCCCTTTCCGTTATATTTTTCAAGAAAATAGCTTGCCAGAACTGGGATATCGTCTCTTCTTTCAATTAAAGAAGGAACCTTTAAGTGAACGATCCTCAGACGGTGTAATAGGTCCAGCCTGAATTCGCCGTTCTTAACCATTTCATCAAGCCCCTTGTTTGTTGCAGCAATAACCCGGAAATTTACTTTAATTGGCATGTTGCCACCAACACGGGAGATCTCTTTTTCTTGTAGAACCCTTAGGATCTTTGCCTGAAGATCTGGTCTTAGTAGACTTATCTCATCTAAAAAAATGTCTCCACCATGGGCTAGTTGAAATTTTCCGATCTTTCTTTTATGTGCACCTGTAAATGCGCCACGCTCATATCCAAAAAGTTCTGATTCTAGTAATTGTTCTGGGATCGCGGCACAGTTGACCGCGATAAATGGTCTATTTGTATTTCCTTCATTTTTGTGGATTAATCTTGCGACCAGCTCCTTGCCGGTTCCACTATCTCCTTCAATTAGTATGTTCGCATTGTATCCCTTAATTTTATTAACCTGATTAATGAGGTCAGTAAATACAGGGCTTTTTCCTAAGATGACCTTTTCATCCCCTTTTTCATTTAGGTTGGTAATTAAGGCCTCATTATGTTCCTTAATACATGAGAATTGACGGACCTTTTCTATGATGGCTATTGCCTGTTCCTTTATAAAAGGCTTGCAAAGATAATCGAAGGCGCCATTTTTTGTGGCCTCCATTATACTCTGGGGATCCTTGCGTCCACTGAGCATGACAACCTGAGTGTCGGGATAACATTTTTTTATCAGCTTTAGTCCCTCAAGTCCGTCTTCGTTTCCGCTAAAACCGATGTCAAGAAATACCAGGTCAACCTCCCTTTGGTTTAACACCTTAAACGCATCTTTTAATGTTAGAGCTGTATCGATTTCATCAGCGTGATGTTTAAGTTGCAGGAAGATGTGAGTTAAAAAGGCATGGTCATCGTCGATGCATAAAATGCGCATATATAACCTCCTCGTTCATATGCGATACCGTTTGTCAAAGTCTAGAAAATTGGAAATGATGGTATAGGCTTAATCCTGGAGGTGAGTCTCTGTCAAGAGAAAAAATCGCAAAAAATCTATAAAATATTTTATAGCCGCCCAACATGTCGTAATGATTGGTTTTTTCGACTTCCGAAATTCTAGAAAAAAAGAGTGTTGATTTGGCAGTCCCTTTTTAGGGACTGTCCACAGGATGGGGCTCTCGATAATGGTGCTATTTGACTCGATAAATGGACAAGTAAAATTTTCAAAGATGCATAATTAGATTGAAATATGCGGAATGTTTCATTCTCACCTTTTCTGGCAACTAAGAAAGTGTCTAGAAATAAAAACATCTGAAAAATTCAAAAAACGATAACAGATTTTTTAAAACATTTTTTTTGGGACCTAACATGGCGAAAAGAATGAATCTTCACTTCTCAAAGGATTATCTAAAAAAGTTTTTTCGAAAATGGCACATCAATTGCTTTAGGACCTCTCAGAGAAATGGAGGGTTAATATGGAATCTTTAAATGTCATATTTTTAAAAAACGTTTCAGGTTTTGATGAATTAAATGAATTTATTGGAAATGCCGCAGCGTATGATGCCAAGGGAGACAATGCTGTTTTAACACAGCAAGAGCTAAGTTCGTATTGTAAAAAAGAACACTATGAATACGATCTGATAAATTGGGACAGGAATTATAAGCCCAAGGAAGAGTTTTATGACGTCCAATATTATGTAACAGCTCTTAAGCTAGCTGAGTTGGTAGAAAAACCGAGAGAGTTTAATGATGATGAAAAGAAGCTTGTTATCGACTTTTTACATAATCGTTACAGAGAAAAAGATGTTTTGAAAATGTTGAAGCATTTTAATCTCTCTGACAAAGCAAATGTTTTTAGTGAAAAAAGATTAAATTTCTATTTTCGTAAAATGCTTCCAGCAATAAACGATCCAGAGATTCTAGTGGCAGCGCTTAATAATGATAGTCAGGAGGTTGCTGATGCCTCAAGAAGGAGAATATATAAACTCATTAAAGACGAGAAGATCGATGTTGGAGAGGCATTAAGAGAGATTGTTAATCCCGATAATTCGCAGCTTGCAAAGAAGCAGCTTGTTCAGTTGGTGGGGGAGCTGCGCCGTTCCGATGTTTTTTGGGCCCTGTATCAAATACAATCAAGATATCCAGAGCTATCTAATAAAACCATGGAGATTGCTCTTACAAGAATAGCTACAGAACCACCTGAAAGTGTGGAGATGATATTAAATAAATTGATTTACAAGGTTAGAAACGTTGCAGGCGAAGAGTCCGAGATGAAAGCCTTTATCGATTCAAATGAAGTAGGTCAACTTATAAATGAAACACTTGAAGAAATAAGCACCCAAGTAGATAAAAATGTTGAAAATATTTTTATTGCTGTTGTGGAGGAAAATAAATGGGAACCACATAATAAAATAAATGATCCTTTCAAAGATCCTGATTTGATCAATAAGCCAAATCAGGTGCTCAAAAGTTATGATCCAGAAAAAGGGATAATTGAAATAGAAAAGAAATTAGTTAATGAGAAGCTAGTTAATGGAATTGTTGAAGATGTATTAAAAAATATAAGGAAAAATACAAAACAGCTAAAAGAGGATAATGTCAATAGGTTCGAAGGGCTAATACTAGTGGAGTTGGCAAAAAAAATACGACAGGTAGAAGTTGAATCGGATGCCCATTCAGTTGTGCTTGGCAAAACTATAGATCAGATTCACGCAAGAACGCAGCTTTTCAATAAAATGGGTGGATGGGATGCTGAGCTTGCAAGTGGTGCATTGGATTTTTTGATTACAAAGATAAATGAACTGCCAGCTAAAGATAGGGACACATTGGCTGTTATGTGGATGTGTGCGGCGCTGAAGAGCGGAGGTAAGAACAATTTTGAATATCCAAATGCGCCACATCTAGTCGGAAGAACTGGTAAAATTCTTTCGAATAAGGTCTTTGATATATATATGAAAAGTGTTGATGCCCCAGGTTCAGATGCCTACCGCGCGTATTACATGCAGGCACTTGGCAATCACTACGAAACAATTAAGGGCTCTAATGAATATTCTAAGGCCTATATCGAAAAAGTGAGAAGCGAGATCTTGGTAAAGTGTAAGGAATTAATTAATTCTAAAATGTTAGTTGAATATAAGAAGCCAGCACCAACAATTGGAAATAAAGCAGATCCAAAATTAGTTACCGATCCAAGCGCTGTGTTTGTAGATCCCAATACAACATCTGCCGATAGTGCTCTTCAAAGTGCCATCGTCGAAACGCTATGGAAACTTAAAGAAGAGGATGAAGGCTGGAATTTATTTTTCAGAACAGATGTCGGTGGAATGTTTAAGGACATTTTAGAAGATAATTTTGGGATCAACACGTTGGAAAGTGCCGAAAAAATGGGTGAATATGTTCTAAATAACAATCTTTCACCACAAATTATTAAATTAGCAATTATTCAGCTTGGCAAACTTGGCAATGAAGAGGCGAACGTTCAGATTATGAAAATCGTTGAGCAGTTCGAAGATAGAATGAAACTTAGAGCACAAGCAACACAGTATTTAGCGACATTTCCTGCGGATGTAGATTATAATAACGTCATCGGCTATGGCTCAAAAGTTGGTAGATATAAAAGGGTAGCAATCGATGAAAGAAACCCCGTTAAAGATAGGGAAGCAGCGATGGGCCAACTTTACAAGTTGGGTGGGGAAGGTGCTAGGTTGGCAATCTGTGAGATAAGAAACAGCTTTGAAGTGGATCTTTCATTCTATGAGTGGGTAACGATGGCGAATGTCATTTCAGGCGGGGTTGTCGGTAAAGATATATCAAAGCGAGTAAAAGAAAATGAAACAATTAAAGCAGTTGTCGAAAGAAAACAGGAGAATGAAACGGCACTTGCGGTTGATATCGCCAAAAAGGCATCCCTTGAGAATAAAATTGATACAGCTAACGCAGAAAATGTAAAGCTGATGAGGGGATGGCACTACGCCACCTTTATGCAGGCGCCCTTGGCTGTAAGCTATGATTTCTTTGACAAGATGGTTGATTCGCTTGCAAGGGGGTCTAGTGACCTTGTGCATGTTAATAGGGACGAGGCCTATGATAACCTGGGCGATACGGTCATTACAGCGGATGATTTCGGGACTCTAACAGAGGAAATAGACAAATTTAGAAAAATTGTAAAAAATTCCAAAAGTACCGACATGGATGTCCTTAATGAGCAGATCGTCGTTTTGCAGGAATTTGCAAAGAGGTACCCCCATTTCAAAACAGTCAATGATGAAAGCGAAGCGCCGGCTTATCTAAATAGCC
>CAZHVX010000022.1:17377-19143 GCA_964536295.1 uncultured Pseudomonadota bacterium | reverse complement strand
TGGCAGAGGAGCTAATTAAATCATCACACACCGAAGAGGTCCTGAGCCGTTTTAATAAGGCCTCAGAATGTAATGAAGAATAGGTGGTGTTTTTCCCTTGTTATTTTGTTCTCCTTAGAATATTTCAATTGAAATTGCATATTTATTTCGACAAGATTAACAGGATTACTTTTTTTACGAAAGAGATATTTAAGCAGTAAGAAATCCTGTAAATCCCGTCAAAAAACAATTATTGGGGGGGATATGCACAAGTATCTGAACGAATTGGGGATAAAAGAGGTCAACTCGGGTGCGGCCTTCGGATCATTCATTGATAATCCATCTGGTGGGGAGTTGGAATCTGTTTCGCCGGTAGACGGAAAGTGTATTGCAAAAATTATGATGGCCGGTGAAGCCGATTACGAAACTATCGTTAAGAAATCTCAAGATGCCTTTGAAGTTTGGAAAATGATGCCTGCACCAAAGCGTGGTGAGATTGTTCGTCAAATTGGTTTAGCTCTTCGAGAAAAAAAACAAGCACTGGGTTGGTTGGTATCCTATGAAATGGGAAAAATTTTACCCGAGGGCGAGGGCGAAGTTCAGGAGATGATCGACATAGCGGATTTTTCAGTAGGACTTGCCAGACAACTTTATGGAAAAACAATGCACAGCGAAAGGCCTGGACACAGGATGTACGAACAATGGCATCCACTCGGAACGATCGGGATCGTTAGCGCCTTTAATTTCCCTGTTGCTGTGTGGGCATGGAATGCCTGTATTGCGGCGGTTTGTGGCGATACGATGATTTGGAAGCCGTCATCTAAAGCTCCACTTTGTGCTATCGCGATTCAAAATATTACAAACAAGGTTCTCCAAAAGAGTGGTCTTCCGGAAGGAATTATGAATCTTGTCATTGGTAGAGGCTCTACGATAGGAGAAAAACTTATCAATGATAAACGCATTCCATTAATCAGCGCTACAGGAAGTTGCAGGATGGGGCGGCGTATTGGCGAGGTCGTTGGCAAGCGTCTTGGTAGAAGCCTTCTGGAACTTGGTGGAAATAATGCAATTATTGCAATGAGCGATGCGGATATAGATATGCTTGTAAGAGCTGTTCTTTTTGGCGCGGTCGGAACGGCAGGCCAAAGATGTACAAGTACAAGAAGATTGTTACTCCATAAAAATATTGCGAAGGGTGTTACAAAACAACTGGTGAAGGCCTATGAACAGGTAACGATCGGGGATCCTTGTGATGGTAAACATCTTATGGGGCCATTGATTGATAAAGGTGCGGTTGATGAAATGATGCAGGCCTTGGATGCAATTGGGGAGCAGGGTGGAAAGATTTTGTGCGGTGGCAATAAACTCGAAGGCGATGGATATGAAAGCGGTTGCTACGTCCAGCCCACGATTGTAAAGGCACATAAAGATCTTCAAAAGATGCGCGACGAAACCTTTGCGCCAATTTTGTATATAGTTGAATTTGAAGATATCGAGGAGGCGATCGCAATTCACAATAGCGTTGATCAAGGTTTGTCATCTGCAATGTTTACTGCAAATTTACTTAATGCCGAAACCTTTCTGAGCCATAGAGGAAGCGATTGCGGTATTGCAAATATTAATATCGGAACGAGTGGCGCGGAGATTGGCGGTGCCTTCGGTGGCGAAAAAGATACAGGTGGCGGACGGGAGGCCGGCTCTGATTCATGGAAGGCCTACATGCGCCGTCAGACGAATACGATTAACTGGACAACTGAACTTCCATTGGCACAGGGGATTAAGTTTGG
>CAZHVX010000022.1:0-17277 GCA_964536295.1 uncultured Pseudomonadota bacterium | reverse complement strand
ATTGAAGTTTTATTTTCAGAGGAGAAGATCCAGAAACGTGTAGGGGAATTGGGAAAACAGATCAGTAAAGATTACGAGGGTAAGGAACTCGTTGTCGTCGGAGTCTTAAAGGGTTCGTTTATATTTATGGCAGATCTGGTTCGGTATATCGATACTCCACTATATTGTGATTTCTTGAGAATATCCAGTTACGAAAATGATCAAGATACCGGAATACTCCGAATGGAATTTGATATGACACAGCCGATAGCTGGTAAGGATGTTTTACTTGTAGAGGATATTGTAGATTCCGGGAAGACCCTAAAATATTTAAAGGAACATCTGCAAACAAAGCATCCAAGTAGTCTGAAGGTTTGCAGCCTGTTATTTAAGGATGTTGGTACCGGGATGCGTGGATATATCGATTATATGGGTTTTGAGGTTCCACATAAGTTTGTGATTGGGTATGGGCTTGATACGAAGGGCCTACTTAGATCCCTACCATATGTGGGAGTATTTAAGAATCTATAATGAAAGGGGATATTCATGTCTATATACCTGGCCGTTGTTATTTTTTATTTGGTGGTTGTAATAGGAATTAGTTTTTTTAAAAGTTTTTTCATCAAGGATCAGACTGATTTCATGGTTGGAGGTAGAAAAGTTTCTACCTTTATGATGGTGACGACACTGGTCGCTACTTGGACTGGTGGTGGAAGCTTGATCGGTGGTGCAGGGCTAGCGTATAGACAGGGCTTTTCAGAGTTGTGGATGTCCGCAGGCGCATGGATCGCGATTATTCTTATGTTTTTTCTTGCTGGGCATATTAGACGTATCAGCCAATTCACCCTTCCAGATATTTTAGAGAAACGTTATAACAAATGGGCTCGTTTGTTGGGTACGGTTGCAATCATAATCGGATGCACAACGATTGTTGGATATCAACTTAAGGGCGGGGCCTTCATATTGGAGATCGTAACCGGAATTCCGTGGGAAATAGGTGTTTTGGTGATTGCGGGCTTTGTGATTCTTTTAACCGGGCTGGCCGGGATGAAATCGATTGTCTCCCTTGATCTTTTAAATGGAATCTTAATTACAGTTGGTATTTTGGTTGCACTGGTGCTTTCATATCTTAAATTGGGTGGAGCGGAACCAATTAGGGCATCATTACCTGAAATGCATTTTTCGGCATTAGGTGGAAGAAACTGGATCTGGGCCATTGCATTATTTTTTCCAACATTTTTTTTACTACTAGGCGAACCTACAATGTATCAAAAATTCTTTTCCAGCGAAAATGAAGGCACGGCAAAAAAAGCAGTCATCGGCTGGATAATAGGTATTTTGATTGTTGATCTGGCGATATGTTCGCTTGCAATCCTTGGTAGGGTACAATTCCCCGAGTTAGCAGATGAACCTGAAAAGATAATAATGTATGTTGCGAGGTATGGTTTGCCGACTTGGGCGGGGTGTTTGCTCTTAGCGGCTGCGTTGGCGGTTATTTTTTCAACAGCAAATTCTTTTTTATTAACACCAGCCACAAATTTAACGCATGATATAATACAGAAATTTATTGCTCCAGATATGAGTCAAAAAGTGGTTGTGTTGGTTAATAGAATAGCCATTCTTGTTCTTGGTGTAGTCGCCTATATTTTATTAACAAGATTTAAAACGGTTTTGTCGATGGCGTTGGCAGCATATACAATGATTGGGGCAGGGCTTACTCCTGCGGTTATCGCTGCTTTCGTTTGGAAACGTGTTACCGTTGCTGGGGGCGTTGCTTCTATCCTTGGCGGGATCATCGGAACCGTTGGCACTAAGATCATTTTTGATATGTCTTGCATTCAGGATTATTTTTCAGCTGGTTTCAATATCCCCGGTGAAGAGTTGGGAGAGTATATAATGATACCGGCATTTGTGTTGGCACTGACGCTGTTAATTGTTGTATCTTTAGTTACACCAAAAACGTCAGATGAAAAAATCAGACCATTCTTTGAGAGAGGGTAGATGGGAACATTAACAATAGGTATTACGGGTGGTAGCGGTTCAGGTAAAACCACGGTATCAAGAAAAATTATTGAGAGTGTTGGTTCTCAAAACATTGTATATATAGAGCAGGATTCGTATTATAAAGATCTTTCGCATCTATCTATAGAGGAGAGGGCGAAAAACAATTTCGATCACCCCGCATCTATGGATCTGGATCTGATGCTCAAACATATCAAACAGCTCAAAAGTGGTAAGAAGATTGAAAAACCACTATATGATTACACGATTCATTCTCGTAAAAAAGAAACCATAATTGTTGAACCCAAGAAGGTCATCATAGTTGAGGGTATCCTTATCATGGAACCAAAAGAACTGAGGGATCTACTTGATGTAAAGATATTCGTTGAGGCGCCGTCGGATATCAGGTTCACACGAAGGCTTTTAAGGGATCTTCAGGAGCGCGGCAGAAGCGCGGAATCCGTTGTGGAACAATATTTAACCACCGTCAGACCAATGTACAAGGCCTTTGTGTCCCCCACAAAGGAGTATGCAGACGTTATCATACCGTGGCAGGGTTATAACGATGTGGCGATTGATGTAGTGTTGGCAAAGGTGCGCTCTAAGTTGATTTGAAAGAGCTTAGAATTTAGCTGAGAGCTGAGAGTTGAGAGAGCTTAGAACTTAGCTGAGAGCTGAGAGTTTATTTTTGTTGTAGATATTTTGCCCATCCACTCATCATTTTACAGATTTCTTCAATTTGTATATAAAATTTGCTAAAATCTTCCTTCGAAAGATAACCCAAGTCGTGTGCTACATAAAGTTGAGATAATAGCTCATATAATGATCCAGTAGATATCTCTACAAAGCGTTTATTATCACGTTTACTACTTCTACTTGCCCCCTCAGAAAGATTTGATATGACAGAAATAGCCGTTTTTCTAATGTGTTGTGTTAAACAAAACTTTTCATGCCTCGGAAAAGTACCACTAAGGTTATATACATTTTTGACTAAGGATCTCATTTTTTGCCATATTACAAGTTTTTCAAAATTAAACATAATGATTTCCTCTCAGCTCTCAGCTAAGTACTAAGTTCTAAGTCCCTGGCGTTGGAGTCTCATTCACAACAAAATCCGCAGAGTTGTCGTCAGTGTCCAATCCGGCCGTAAGTCTAGATAAACTAGATCCCCCCGGGATATCTGGTGCGGGCGTTCCTTCAAAACAAACCAATCCATTTTCAGCCAGATCAATAATTCCATCACCATAGCCGATTGCATCAACTAGCTTTTCTTGCCAATCCAAAAGCTGAATTGCGTCCGGCCCATTTTGTGGATCAAAGTTGTCGATAAAATCCGCATTTGTGACATTGGATTGATTGCTATTGCCTGTTGAGGCATCTGCAACCACGAAAAAATTATCGTCAGGGATGTATGAATTTTCCGGAAGTGTTATGGTGTCAACAATTGAACCATTGTCTCCATTAACAAGAACCAATTTGTAATCTGAAATATCATCTCCGGGATTTCCATATAATTCGATGAAAACAACACCATCCGTGTCGCTTCCCGGTGCATCATAATAGATTTCGTTAATAACAACCTCAGCGGGGAACCTTTCCTTGTCGACAGTGCCTGAATCCGGGTTTGCATTTCCATCTGCGTTGTCGGAGGTTCCAGAAGCTTCATCCAGCAATGCTGCCGAATCATTGATAGAAAAGTTGCTCCAGAACATAGTGGGGGAGCTTCCAGGGTTTTGATTGAATGGGATCTTCTCCGGCGAAAAAACAGCCGTTGTTATGACAAGACCATAGGTTATGTTGGCCATGAAGGGATCGTTTGGTAGAAAAGTGGCTGCTTTATTATTTTCGGATACTTCATATAAACCATCTACGGTAATGTAATTATTGGAATCCAAAAAATCATCAAGTTGATCCTGGCTTTTCGGGTTCTCAAAATTTTCTATGATCATGAAGGTGGTCTCTGTAATCGAGGTCGGTTCAACTTCAGAGGAAAATGTGACCGCTACCTTTTCGAGGTTTGTTTTAATGCTTTTGTTGGGGGGGCTGACTTCGATAACATACGGCTGTTTGTTGAGAAGTGAATCGTACTCAAATTGGGTTGTTGATCCACATCCCAGAAGTAGTAAAAAAGCGATAAAAAAAAGCAATCTATTGATTAGATGATATCCTTCTTCCAAACCAACCTCCAGTATAGGCATCTAAATCTGCGACGACACGATTTATCATAAATTGTTTTTCATGTATTTTATCCTCAGGCGCCTTTGCATTCTTCAAAACTTTCAGCTCAGCGATTAGCTGTTGGTGGTCGTAAAATCTTTGATTAACTTCCTTTAAGATTTGCCTTCTTTCGCTCACCAGATATCTTGCCTCGGAACTGATATCCAATTCAGTTTCGTTGAATACGAGGCGGTCGAGGTACCAAAGGGCCTTTACTTCAAACCCCATACTTGTATCGTTATTTTGATTGATTTCGTTAGATTCCGGTCCGATATTTACGCCGCTACTTGTAACTGAAACAGAATCGCTGATGTTAACATCAACATCGTTTTGCGTATCCCGATCAAAACCAAATTGAAGCCTTGGCATAACCGCGGACCAGCGCGAGCGACGTTTCCATCTGTTGATGTCCTCCGGGTCAAGGCTGGCGTACTTTAGCGCCACCTTTTGTACCTCATAAAGGGAGGGCCCTTCATCATATATGGATGCGCCTGAAATTTGTGGGGATAAACTCAATAGGACAATGAATGTGTAAAGTAAAAGTTTCATGTAAAATTGTAGAGCAAATCCTGTGCCAGGTAAGGCTGCGTGAAATCTTTACGTAATTTTTTAAAATGTGACAACCTGGAGTCATTTTTTGGATCATGTGTTCAAAAATGGACACCCCTTTGTAAAAAATTATGAGAGCGCAGAGTTTTAAAACGCAGAGTAGGCCGAGAATACTGAGATCTCTAAATTTTTTTAAGCTGAAACATAAAAAGCCTCAGAGACCCCAGCGACCTCAGAATTCTCAGCGTTTAAAACCTCTGCGTACTCATTAAAACTCATAAGCCACACTTGCTTGGCACGGGGATTGCTTGACCTATTTGCATGAAATATTTATTTGTCCTGATATTGATATTTTTCACCTCATGCGGCCCGGGGATAGATGTAAAATTTAATAACCATGACGTTGAAAATCTGGTTCAAGATAATGCAAAAGAAAATAATGACAATTTGTTTAAATTTATTGTCTTTGATGTGGGGCAGGGAAGTTCTTCTTTGATCATTGCTCCGGACAATACAACGATATTGATTGATGGAGGACCAACCGATGCTGGAAATAACGTGGTGCTGCCGTATTTCGAAGATAATGCGCTGGGCCAGCTCGATTATATGATTGTGAGTCACTATCATGAGGACCACATAGGCGGAATCGATGAGGTGATTGCGGGGCAGGATCATGAAATGGGAACAAATGACGATTTGGTTCCACTTGCAATATATGACCGAGGGGAAAGCTATGATAGTGCATATTTTGAGGAATATAGCAGTGCGGCGGAAGGGCTGCGATCAACTCCATCACCCGGGGATGTTTTGGATTTTGGGGACGTGTCGATAGAATTTCTTTTAATAGATGGAAAATATCCGGATGGACACTACATTGATCCCGATAATGATGAAAACAGTAAGAGTATTGCGATCCTGATCGAATATGATGATTTCAGGATCCTGGTTGCGGGGGATTTGACGGGCGGGGGCGGGGATCCCCCATATCAAACAATTGATCTGGAATCGCATCTTGCAGATGTTTTGGGAGAAGTTGATATCCTGGTTGTCAACCATCATGGAAGCAAAACAAGTTCCAATAATTATTTCATCGAAACCATCGATCCCGAAACGGTCATTATATCATGCGGTGACAACAATGACTTTGGCCATCCGGCAGATGAAGTAATGCAGCGACTGATAGCAGCCGGAACAAACACATATATGACAGAGCGCTGCGATATTTCACCAGAGTTTCTGGATGATGTGACTATCTTGAACGACCACGTCATAATTAAAAGCGATGGAAAAGGCTATGAAATCTAAATAAATACGGTCACTGGTAGTTGGGGAAAATAGGCGACCTCTTGAAAAGAATTTTTACCTCCAAATCAGGGATGTTGTCCAGCAGGCTCGAAGCAAGGCTTACCGATCTGTCAATTTCATCATGGTCAAGGCTTATTGAAATATAGGGCGCCTAATAGTGGAACAGGAACAAAGGGGCAAAACACGAGCATTTTATGGTGAAGGGGTTTTGGCAAATCTTTCTGATCGATTGACATCTGAATTTGGTAAAGGTTTCGACCTTACGAATTTACGTAAAATGAGGCAGTTTTATCTCACATTTCCAAAACGAGACGCAGTGCGTCTCGAATTTGGCAGGGGATTTGATAAACGTAATTTGTGGTATATGAGGTCTTTTTATCAGAGTTTTCCAATTATGAACGCACTGCGTTCACAATTCTAACAATTCGAGGTAACTTTTTATTGTATCTCATTTTGCAAATTTTCAAATTTATAGTGTTGCCTGTAAAAAATTATAACACTAAACAGGTAAAATCCAGATATTGACTTAACGGTTAAATTAGCCTATAAAATTCGGGATATTACATATAGGTGGGAGATTTTATGGTTAATATACAGGATTTGGACCTTACCAATTTTGAAAAGGCCCTAGGAACGCTAAAAAAAGCGCTTGAGGTCAAAAAACTCAGTGACCTTGAACGGGATGGAGCAATTCAACGATTCGAATATACCTTTGAGATTGCCTGGAAGACAATGCGTAAGGTTCTTCTTGCCCTGGGTCGCAGTGAGGTGAGTTCATCGCCTAAACCAATCATTCGAGATGCACAAGAAGAAGGGCTTATTGAAAGTGCCGAGCTTTGGTTCGGTTTTCTGGAGGCAAGAAACCTGAGCACACATATTTACGATCAGGCTGAGGCCGATTTTGTTTTTGGCGTTCTTAAAGATTTTCCACCGTATGTAGAAAAGCTTCTACAAAAGATCAGGAAACTAAAATAAATGGATGTAACCAAGAAAGAATTGAAAATTGTTATATCTGCAATTTTGGATCATCTTTCTCAAAATACAGAGATATATTTCTTTGGTTCAAGGGTTGATGGGACATCGCACAAATCATCTGATCTGGACGTTTTGTTAAAAGGCGAAACTCAAATTAATCTAGCCAAAATAGCACTCATAAAAGAAAATATAGAGAATAGCGATATCCCCTTTAATGTAGATATCCTGGATTATCACAGATGTTCAGAAAACATGTTGAAGAATATTTCATCAAGTCTTAAAAAAGTTTATCCCCAATAGGTGTGCAAGTAGAATGTAGCGGAATTATAGGGTGACATAGGCTCTCATAATTGGTAGAGTGTGGGGATGAATTCCTTATTTGTGATTATAACATTTTTTGCACTGAAATTATTTAAATTCCTTGGGTTGTGGGCACTTATAGAGAGCCGCTTTTTTTATAGGGATGAGAATATAGCATGCAGATTGGTTATCCGTGGTCAAACAATCCTAAAGATGAGTCTCTGGTGGGAGTGGCTCATATACCTCCTGATCCTGTGGTTTGTTTCGATCTTGAAGATCAAGCTCATTCTAATTGTCTTGGGATCACTATTTTTTGTAAGGTTGGTTCTGGTTCTTATGAGGGTAAAGGGTGAGCTTCCGATAGAGAGGCTGATGCCAAATAAAAACATCAAACACGTCTGGATAGTTGGGCTAATCCTTTTTTATGACCTCCTCGAGATAGTCACCATCTGGGGAATATATAATTATATCAACAAGTTATGACGGACACAAACCTTCCTAAAAAAGGGGTCCCCTTTTTTAGGAAGGTTTGTAAACCCCCTTTGGTAAAAAGTCTTGCATTATAAATTTCGATATGTTAGCAACACTCGAGTTTCGTTTTTTCGTATAAGTGGGCCCTAAGCCCACTTTTTTTATACTCAGAGAACACGGAGGTTTCGGAGTTTAATAAGGAAGCACAGAGACATTGTATACTCAGAGAACACAGGGGACTCGGAGTTTATTTGAAGCACAGAGACACTATGAACACTGAAGAAGCCCTAAAAAAAGTCGAGCTTGTTTTAGAACCGGTGATCTCCAGTTTGGGTTTTGATCTGGTTGAACGTGAATTGATTTTTGAAAAAGGCCGTTGGATCTTAAGGCTCTATATTGATAATCCAGAAAAAGGGGTGACCATTGATGATTGTTCCACTATTTCGCATGCGGTTGATGGAGTTCTGGATGTCGAAAACCTAATAGATCGTGCATATAGTTTGGAAGTTTCATCTCCGGGGATTAATCGTCCACTAAGAAAAAAAGAAGATTTTATTCGCTTTAAGGGGGAAACCGTTAAAATTAAAACAAAGCAACCAATCGATGGAAGAAGCAACTATAAGGGGATGCTCCAAGGGATGGAGGGAGACGTGATTTTGGTTGCTATCGATGGAAATATTTTTAGAATTCCGCACGACCTTTTGGAAAAGGCGCGGTTGGACACACAACTTTAGCTACGTAACAGGATTAACGCGGATAAACGCTGATAGATTAATATTTTTCTTTGACAAGATTTACAGGATGACATTCACAAAATCCTGTTAATCTAGTCAAAAAAACATTTGCGTTGATCAGTGTTTATCCCCGCCTTGCCAAGCAACGCGAGGCAGGCTGTTTCAAATGAAATTATATTTTAGCCCATTAGGAGGAGGCAATGCCTAAGAAGAAGATACAAACGAAGACAAACAGCATGTTTCAGGATTTGGGTCGGGTGATTAATCAGGTTGGTAAGTCAAAGGGTATTCCAGAAGAGGCCTTAATAGAGGCAATCGAATCTGCCTTTTTAACGGCAGCGCGTAAGAAGTGGGGATATCTTGGTGAATTGGAAGCTCATTACAACGATGAAGCGGGTGAGATCGAGCTGTTCCAATTCAAAGAAGTTACCGACAATGTTGAGGATCCAAATACCCAAATGGCCCCTGTTGATGCCAACAAACTGGATCCCGATGCAGTGGTTGGTGATAGTATAGGTGTCAAAATAGATCCAAATATTTTTGGAAGAATTGCTGCTCAGACTGCAAAGCAGGTCATCATTCAAAAGGTCAGGGAGGCCGAACGAAAGGTTATTTATGACGAATACAAGGGCCGTGTTGGTGAGCTTGTAACGGGTATCGTTCGTCGCTTTGATAAGGGTAATATAATTGTGGACCTGGGGCGGACAGAGGGTATTCTCCCAAGAGAAGAACAGGTTCCAAATGAAAATTTTAGGGCAGGTGATCGTGTTCAGGGGTACTTTTTGGAACTAACTGATGTTACCAAGGGTGCAAATGTTATTTTATCCAGAAAGTCAAAGCTATTTTTGACGAGCCTTTTTGAGATAGAGGTTCCTGAAATTGCAGAAGGCATCGTTGAAATTAAGAACGCCGCACGTGATGCCGGTATCAGAGCCAAAATCGCTGTGTATTCACGCGATAGCGATGTTGATCCCGTTGGTGCATGTGTTGGAATGAAGGGTTCCCGTGTGCAGAACGTTGTTCAGGAACTAAAAGGCGAAAAAATTGATATTATCGCATGGGATGATGATCCAGCAAGGTTTGTATGCAACTCTCTTGCTCCAGCCGAAGTTGTCAAGGTTATCGTTAAGGAAAGACAGAGAACTATGGAAGTAGTGGTTCCTGATGATCAACTTTCATTAGCGATTGGTAAAAGAGGACAAAATGTCAAATTGGCTGCTCAGCTTTGCGGCTGGAATATTGATGTCTACAGTGAAACAAAACTTAATGAGCTTGCAACAAGATCAAGACAGGCTTTAAAGAAAATTTTAGATGTTGATGATAGTAGCGCCATTGTTTTATATGGTCATTCATACAGAAACTTTGAGGATATTGCGGCGGTTGAATTGGAAGATTTCAAAAAGGTTCCTGGGTTCAATGCTGAAAAACTCGAGGAGATGTATGTAAAGGCAAAAAAGGCCGTTGAAAACGGGTTCACTACAAATGGTGTTATAGCGGAGATAATAGCCGCTGAAGAAGAAGCAGTAGCAGCAGCTTCAGCTTCAGCTGCGTTGTTAGAAGAGAATAACAAGCAAGAAGAAATACAAGAAGAAATACAAGAAACAATACAAGAAGAAACAATACAAGATGAAGTGAAAGCTGAAGAAACCATTCGGGAAGATGAAACGACAGTCCCCGAGGAAATCGAACCTCAAGAGGTTAAGGAAGATTAGTGATCTACTATGGATAAAACAGAACACACACAAATTGTTGAGAAACGGGTAAAGTCTAACGTCATTAGGCGTCGGAAGAAAGAGCTTACACCTAAGGAAGAAGAGCTTGCCGCGCAAGCAGCTCAAGGTGCACAGGTACAGGAATCTGAAAAGGGTGTTGTACGTGGTCCTTCCCCCGATGAAAGAGCAGCTAAACAAGTGGATGCCGATTCTGGATCTATTGACACTACAAAAGATTCTCCAGCAAAGGTTGTTGAGCAGCGTGGAAAAGCAGAAGCTGAAGGCGCATTGAAACCTATAATGATCGAAAAGAAAATAGAAGAAGACCTCCAAAGTAAATTTAAAAAGGCCGTTGCCAAGAAAAAAACTCGCGATGAGTTTCTTGAGGAAGATATCAAAAGACTTGGTGGATTGAGACAGTATGCAGAGGCACTAAAAGATGATTTGGCAGCTGCTGATAGAGTTTATAGTCCGGTGCATAGCTTTAGGCGCAAAAGGGTAAAACCAAAAACAGGCAAAAGGACAGTGGTCACTGAACGTAGGGCCAGTAAGCGCGTTGTCAAGGTTGATAAAGCAATTTCTATTGCTGATCTATCCAAACATATGGGCGTTAAGGGTGGTGAAATAATCAGGCAATTAATGGATCTTGGTATTATGGCCACCATTAATCAGATGTTGGATATCGAAACAGCCACATTAATAGTTAATGAATATGATTTTAAGATTGAATCGGTTGGTTTTGATGAACAAGAAGCTTTGGGTATAAAAACCGATAAAGAGACAGGCAAAAGGATTAAGTTAAAGGGTAAACATTTATCCTTACGTCCACCTGTTGTTACGGTTATGGGGCACGTCGATCATGGTAAAACCTCTATTTTGGATGTCATCCGAAAGAGTGACGTGGTATCGGGAGAGGCTGGAGGAATAACACAACACATCGGTGCGTACGAAGTACATATTCCAAATGGTACGATAACCTTTATCGATACTCCGGGCCATGCGGCCTTTACGGCAATGCGTGCCAGGGGTGCCCAGGCTACCGATTTGGTTATCCTGGTTGTTGCAGCCGACGATGGCGTTATGCCACAGACAGTGGAAGCGATTGATCACGCCAGAGCAGCTGGTGTTCCTATAATTGTTGCAATCAATAAAATTGACAAACCACAGGCCAATCTTGACAGGGTCAAGAAGTCGCTTGCCGAACATAATCTTATTCCCGAGGATTGGGGTGGCGATACTATTTGTATTAATACATCAGCAAAGACAAAAGAGGGCATCGATCAATTGCTAGAGATGGTTCTCTTGCAATCGGAGATGTTGGAACTAAAGGGCGATCCAAAGTCCAAGGTCGAAGGCGTTGTTATCGAAGCCAAGTTGGATAAGGGGCGTGGTCCAGTTTCAACGGTTCTTATTAAGGATGGAACACTCAAGTTGGGCGATACGGTAGTGTGCGGTCTCCATACTGGCAATGTGCGTGCAATGAACGACTATTTGGGAAAATCTATAGAAGAGGGTGGCCCATCTAAACCAGTGGAGGTCATTGGTTTATCAGGAGTTCCAGAGGCCGGAGATCAGCTTTATGTTGTTACTGAAGATAAACTTGCCAAGATGGTTAGTGAAGCAAGACAGGTGCAGGAGAGAAAAGAAAAACTTGGAAAATTTTCCAGAGTTTCTCTTGAAGAACTACATGCTCAATTATTGGCTGGTCAAGTATCGGAATTGAATTTGATATTAAAGACAGACGTTAGTGGATCGATAGAAGCCATTATTGGTTCACTCGAAAAAATTCAGCATAAAGAGGTTGCAGTTAAGGTAATTCATACCGGTGTTGGTGGAATTACAGAAAACGATATCATGCTGGCATCGGCTTCCAATGCAGTGGTAATTGGTTTTAACGTAGTGGCCGATAATAGCTCGATGAATTTGGCAAAGAGAGAAAAGATAGAAGTTAAGACGTATTCCATTATTTATGAGCTCATTAATGATGTGAAACAGGCGCTCGAGGGTCTGCTTGTTCCTGAGGTTATTGAGAATGTCACTGGCCATGCAGAGGTGCGCGATATCTTCCGAATTCCAAAGATAGGAACAATTGCCGGTTGCTATATTACCGATGGTTCAATTACACGCAAATCCAAAGTCAGACTTATCAGAGACAATGTTAAAATCTATGAAGGAGGTCTCTCTTCATTGAAGCGTTTTAAAGATGACGCAAAAGAGGTAAAAGAGGGATATGAGTGTGGTCTCGGAATTGAAAACTACAATGACATCAAGCTTGCTGACGTAATAGAAGCCTATGAAATTGAAGAACGCGCCAGAACTTTAGAATAATTCATGAAAAACTTACCATATGATAGAGCCGGACGAGTAGGGCAGCAGATTAAAGATCTCATGTTGGAGCTGCGTGTCTCTAAGTTAAATGATCCCCGCTTAAAAGAAATCGAAATCACCGATGTAATCCTCACGAAGGATCTAAGGATTGCTAGAATATACTTCTACACAGAAAACGGCAGGAATGCCGCTACTGCTGGCTACAGTGCCTTAAAAAGCGCCAAGGGTGCGATAAAGAGGGAGATATCAACGACTCTTAATATGAAATATACCCCTGAATTAGAGTTTTATTTTGATGAGAGTATCGGGCGCGGGCAAAAGATTGAAAAGTTACTAAGTGAACTAAACCTGCCAAAGGAAGAGTAACTAATGTATTTTTTGTCATTCCCGCGAACAGGCTGTGTCACAATAGGGTTTTTTCACTTTTTTGTCATTCCTGCGAAGGCAGGAATCTAGTAATTTCAATAGGTTCTGGATCCCTGCCTTCGCAGGGATGACATCAAAAAAGCATTGTGACACAGCCTGTTCGCGGGGATGACATCAAAAAAGAATTGTGACACAGCCTGTTCGCAGGGATGACATTACTATAAAGGAAGAGTGCTTATGTATAAAGAAATATCGGATATATTAAAAAATAACGAAAAGTTTTTAATTGTTTCTCATGCAAATCCGGATGGCGACGCAATCGGTTCTATGTTGGCCCTGGGCGATGCTCTAAGGCAGCTTAAGAAGAAGGTCCATCTTTATAATGTAGATAAAGTTCCGGCGAATTTGGAATTCTTGAATGGTTCTAATCAAATTAAACAAAAGATAGATTTAAATGAAAAATATAATGTCGGTATCCTTGTCGATTGTGCCCAACCAATTCGTGTGAGCCAGGAATTTTTCAATGCAAAAAATATGGATAAACTTATTTGCATTGATCATCATGAGGTTGATAGCCCATGCTGTGATGCGAATGTTATAAAAAAAGAGGCCGCTGCAACCGCGGAGTTGGTTTATGAATTACTGAAGGATATGAAGGCCACCATTACGAAAGATATCGCAAATGATATATTTTGCGGTCTTTCCGTGGATACGGGTTCATTCCGGTATCAAAATACAAGCGCCTATGTCTTTAAAATTTTGGCAGAGCTGGTCGAACTTGGTGCGGATCCATGGCTTGTTGCCTCAAATCTCGATGAGTCCATAAGGATTGAACAACTAAAGCTTTTGCGCGAGGTTTTAGGAACAGTTGAATCCTACAATGATGATAAGTTTGTTACAATTACCATCTCTCAGGATATGTTTAAGAAAGCCGGTGCAACACTTGAGATGTGCGAGGAGTTTATTAATTTTCCACGATCAATAAAATCGGTGGAGGTTGCGGGGCTTTTTAGAGAAAAGGGAAAAGATGAGTGGAAGGTCAGTCTAAGGTCAAAATCCTACGTCAATTTGGTTGAAATAGTTAAAAAGTATGACGGCGGTGGCCACTTCCATGCAGCGGGGTGCACTATTAAAGGTGATCTTGCCTCGGTGAAATTGAAGATTTTAAAAGATGTTAAAGAGAGCCTCTAAAAATAGCTGAGAGAGTTTAGAACTTAGCCGAGAGAAATGCCTCTCAGCGCTCAGCTAAACTCTAAGTTCTCATAAAGAATATGGATGGAATCCTCATCATAAACAAACCCAGCGGGCCTTCGTCAGCAAAAATCGTTAGCGAAGTAAAAAAGATTCTGGGAGCGAAAAAGGTTGGTCACGCAGGAACCCTAGATCCCCTGGCCTCCGGCGTTTTGGTGCTTTGCATAAATAAGGCCACAAAACTTGCCTCAAAATTTCTGATTGACGACAAAGAATATCGCGTCACAATGAAATTGGGGGAGAGCACCGATACCTACGATTCAGAGGGGAAGGTCTCAAAGATTCGTGAAGTAGATCCCGGTATCGTCTGCCGTATCCAAGGGGTTCTTGCCAAATATCTAGGCGAAATTGAACAAATGCCCCCCAAATACTCGGCCCTAAAGATCAATGGTACGCCTGCATATAAGCTTGCCAGGGAGGGAAAAGAGGTGAAGCTTAAACCCAGACGTGTGATCATCCACGATATACATCTGGAATTCATAGATATACCTCTAATGACACTGAAGGTTTCCTGTTCGAAGGGTACATATATCAGGAGCCTGGTCTATGATATTGGTGAAGACCTTGGGTGCGGGGCCCATGTGACTGGGCTGGTTCGCCTTAAAAGTGGGCGTTTTTTCATTGAAAATGCCCTGGAAATGGATAAAGTACGTTCTCAGGGATTTAAGGCAAGTTGCTTGAATTATTTGATAAATTGAGTTCAATAAATATTTTTCTTTACACGGAATATGGAATATGTTACTGGAGGCGTCCTATGGCAATTACAACAGATACAAAAAAAGACGTGGTTTCTAAGTTTCAACGTAACGACAAGGATACGGGTTCGCCCGAGGTCCAGATCGCTTTGTTATCAGCGCGGATCAATGACCTAGGCGGACACTTTGAGAATCATAAAAAGGATCACAGCAGTCGCCGTGGTCTTTTAAAGATGGTTGGTAGAAGACGTAAGCTTTTAGATTACCTGAAGAGAGAGAACGTCGACGGTTACAAAAAAATAATCGAAGAGCTCAATATCAGAAAGTAAGAGCTTGAGTAGAAGCTGGACTGATAATTTTTTGGAGAAGATATGGTCTTCTTTGAAAAGTTATCAGTATGCAGCCACTTCTGTTTCTCTATTCTCACTTTCAATCTTTGAGCCCAAACCTTTATTATGTTCACCGCAAAGACGCTGAAGTTTTTTGAACACGCAGAGTATTGTTCTGCGCGTTCAATTCCCTTCTGTGTTTCAGCGGTGATACGAAAGGAGAGTATATGCACACAGTAGAAGCAAAATTAGGGGACAAGACGATTACCATTGAAACCGGTCATCTTGCAAAACAGGCAAATGGCGCGGTTACCGTTCGTTGTGGAGACACGATCGTTCTGGTTACTGCAACTGCCTCAAAGGAAGCAAAGGAAGACCGGGGCTTTTTCCCATTGACCGTTGATTATGTTGAAAAAACATTCGCAGCGGGAAAGATTCCAGGCGGATTCTTTAAAAGAGAGGGCCGTCCATCGGAGCATGCAACGCTTACAAGCCGTTTTATAGATAGACCCATCAGACCTCTTTTCCAAGAAGGGTACATGAATGAAACGCAGATAATCGCAACCATTTTATCAGTCGATTTAGAAAATGATCCGGATGTTTTGGCCATAGTTGGCGCATCGGCGGCCTTAACTATTTCAGAAGTTCCTTTTTTAGGACCAATTGCAGGTGTTAGAGTTGGAAGGGTCAAAGGAGAGTTTGTATTAAACGCAAAACCTGAGGATATGGACGAAAGCGACATCGATGTTATCGTCGTTGGTTCAAAGGATGCCGTTGTTATGGTTGAAGGTGGCGCAAGGATCGTTCCAGAAAAGGATATGATCGATGCAATTATGTTTGCACATAAATCAATCCAGCCTTTAATCGAGGCGCAGAAGGAATTGGCCAAAAAATGCAAAACAGAGAAGTGGAAAGTTGAGCCCAAGGTTTTAAATAAGGATCTTGTTGAAAAGATTGAAAAACTTGCATCAAATAAGTTAAAAGAAGCACTTGTAATCAAGACAAAACAAGAGAGATACGCAGCTATCGATGAAATTAAGGCCGAGATTAAGAAAAATCTGGTTCCAGAGGATGATGACGGAAGCGTCGGACGTGAGGTTTCGGATATATTTGGAAATCTTAAAAGCTTGATCTGCAGAAGTATGATTCTTAATGAAAAGAAGCGTATCGATGGTAGATCTTACACAGAGGTCAGACCTATTACATGTGAAATCGGTTTATTGCCACGTGCTCACGGCTCTGGTGTTTTCACCCGTGGTGAAACACAGGCCCTGGCTGCCACAACATTGGGAACGGCTGAAGATCAGCAGCGCATTGACAGTATCGCCGGTGACTATAGGAAGACATTTATGCTTCATTATAACTTCCCACCATATTCGGTTGGCGAGGTTAAGTTTTTAAAAAGTCCCGGAAGAAGGGAAGTCGGCCACGGTGCATTGGCAGAGCGTAGTCTTAAACAAGTACTACCGACGGAAGAAGAATTTCCATACACAATAAGAATTGTCTCTGAGGTTTTAGAATCTAATGGTTCATCCTCAATGGCAACTGTTTGTAGTGGTTCACTATCATTGATGGACGCTGGTGTTCCTATTAAGTCGCATGTTGCGGGTATCGCGATGGGGCTGGTCAAGGAAGATAAAAACTATGTCATTTTGAGCGACATCCTGGGTGATGAAGATCATATGGGTGACATGGATTTCAAGATAACCGGAACGAAGGAAGGTGTTACCGCGATTCAGATGGATATCAAGATTACTGGTATTACGGAAGATATTCTGACAGAGGCGTTGAACCAGGCAAGGGAAGGGCGCTTGCATATTCTTTCCGAGATGGAAAAGGTTATTGATAAACCAAGAGCAGAACTTTCAAAGTATGCCCCAAGGATTGTAACCCTAAAGATCCAGCAGGATCAGATTGGTGGTTTGATTGGTCCGGGAGGGAAGAATATCAGAAAGATCGTAGAAGATACTGGTGCGAAGATTGATATTGATGATGATGGAACGGTTCACGTTGCATCATCCGATGGTGAAGCGATCGAGCAGGCCATTAGGATGATCAAAAATCT
>CAZHVX010000021.1:0-19773 GCA_964536295.1 uncultured Pseudomonadota bacterium | reverse complement strand
TATTGATATTACTATATATTCTGCGTTTCCGCGTTATGAAGAAAACCACGCAACTTTTTGTAAAATTCGACGAGAATCTAGCTGAAGGGTTAGTCTGCATTTCTCACAATACGCTAACGCGTTTTGTGAGAAATGCACTTTTTGCGCCAGATGGCGCAAAAAGTTTCGACTTGGTGCAGTTTGCACCTCGCTCAAGACTAATCCTGAGCGAATCCCGCCTTGAGCGGGATGAGTCGAAACCCGGAGGGCGGATTTCGAACCAACTGGTGAGAAATCCGGATTAGGATCCATGAAGGTAAAATTCTACATTTCTTTTCTTATTGTCTTGGCGCTTCTTACATCTGCGTGTGAGGATGGTGTATCCAGTAACATAGCCGTCAAAGAACCTGAGATCGGAGAAACTTCAAAATCAGAGGGCAAAGCACCAACCGAGGAATCGGAGCTCTACTTACCTGGCCCCTCCTTTAAAGTAGAGGGTTCTAAAACGACTTTAGCACAAACATTGGTACCAGTTGAGCCAGCCCTTCCACCAGAGGACAAAGGCAATATACCAGCAGACAAAAAGGCCCATTTTGGAGAATTTGAAATCGGGCCGGGCGAACCGCATATATTAAGAAACGATCTGAATATTAACGACGCAAATACTGAAATTGGTGGTGAAGCAAAGTCGATACTATATTTTCCGGTGATAACGGATATTCATATTATCGATACAGAAAGCCCTCTGCGTTACTGTGAAAGCGATCAGTCAATACCAACCGCATACAGACCTCAGGAAATCTATAGCACACAAATTCTCAATGCAATGGTTAGAACATTGAATGATTTTTCCGTTGATAGGCCATACGACCTTCTTTTATCATTGGGCGATGCAACAAATGGAAGTCAATATAACGAAACAAGATGGTTCATAGATGTGTTGGATGGGGAACTTGTTAAACCAAATAGCGGTGATGATTACGATCTTAAAGAGGGAATATTAAATGATCGCCATGATGAATTCCTCGCACATGGTCTGGATAAACGTGTCCCATGGTACACTCTTATGGGAAATCATGACCTTTTGGTTGTAGGCGTATTTCCAATCAAGGATCTACACAGGGAACAGGCGCTGGGCACAGAAACCGTTGGTGCAACGGTGGCGCATGATGGAGCAATCATCCCGAGAGGATCACAAATTGTAGCAGATGAAAACAGACACCTACTTGGAGATAAAGGATTTATCGAAGAATTTTTCAACACAACAAGTGAACCCAGTGGGCATGGACTTACAGCGGAAAATAAAGAAACTGGTTACGCAAATTATACAATAGAGGCAAATGATTATGTTAGAATTATCGCACTGGATTCTAACTGTAGAGAAGCAATAATTTCAGCAGCTGAAGGGTGCATCAGAAATAGCCAGGTAGATAATTTTCTTGTTCCGGAACTGGAAAAATCCTTAAAAGAAGAGAAGCTTACCGTAGTTGCTATGCACCATAACCTGGCACACTTCGATAAGGATTCAGAGGTATCAGTTGAAACATTTAAGGAAATTATTTTGGCATATCCAAATGTGATTTTACTATTAACAGGACACGGACATTTCAATGAAGTAAACCCAATTCAGGGAAATGAAACACATCCTGGATTATATGAAATCCAAACCTCGAGCTTGGCTGATTATCCAATGCAAACCAGAATTATCGAATTTGTATACAACGGCAACGGAACGATTTTGATCTATACCACCATGATTGACCTTAACTCTCCAGAGGGATCAATGTCCTATATCGGAAGGCAATTGGGATTGGAAGATATCCAACTTGGAGATTTCCACGCAGGTCCGACGACCTCTCACAACTATGGAATCAGCCAGGGTGAAGCTAGCGACAGAAATACAACCCTTGTTGTAAAGATCCCCGTTGAAATCGACAGCATCTTAAGCTCAGCTAATCTGCCATCTAATATCGAATCTATAACAACCCTAGCCGAATAAGAAATCATTTTACTTAGCACCCAATATCCTCTAATATCCTGCCATGCCCATCTTAAAATTCGTCAAAAACCTCATAGGCAAAAGACACAGGATTGGTCTGGCCCTAAGTTCCGGTGGCGCAAAGGGCTTTGCCCATATCGGCATCCTAAAGGTTTTGGAAGAGGCCTGCATCCCAATTCACTGTATTGTTGGAACATCCGCCGGAGCAGTAATCGGCAGCCTCTACACATCCGGAATGCCAATAAAGGATATTGAAGATCTGGCCGCGGATCTTAATCTAAGGGATATGGCGCGTCTATTCTTTCCAACCTTTGGAAGGAGCGGATTCATAGATGGAAATAGGGTCAAAAATTTTCTGGCCCCGTATTTGAAGGATAAACGAATCGAAGATTTGAATCCAAAATTTGCATGCGTTGCCGCTGATCTTCTAACTGGAGAACGAATTGTATTTAAAAAAGGAAATGTGTTGGAAGCGGTTCGAGCTTCATCTTCCATCCCCGGAATATTCACTCCACTGAATACAAAGGAACACATACTTGTTGATGGTGGCATAGTTGATCCCCTACCGATTGATCTTGCATACAGCCTTGGCGCAACTTATGTTATTGCGGTTAATGTCAATTTACCGCAAAAAAGCAAATTCACCTTTGGAACAAGTAGTGTTGAAGTTAGTCTTGATAAAGTTGATTCTACGGTACAAGAAGAAAGCTCTGCAATAAAAAAAGCTGTTCATGGCTTATTCCACAGAGACGGATTAAAGGAAAAACACCTTCCGACAAGTGAAATTATTTTTTCAGCAATTACAATATTGGAGGCAAAGCTCCTACAGCTACAGCTCAAACAGGCTGGTCCACACTTACTTGTACAACCCGATTTATCAAAATTTGAAGTTCATAGCTTCAGGAGGGGAAAAGAAATTATCGAAGCGGGTTACAAGGCCATGAAGGACGCTCTTCCAAGACTTCTCATGATAAACTTCAGGAGGAAATGCAAATGACCACAGAAGCAATTGTTGACAATCGGATCTTTAAAGAGAGGTTTCGGGATTGGCTTGGACTGATCAGATTTCCATTTTTCTCCGTTGGAATCTTTCCATTTGCACTGGGAACGGTCCTAGCTTATTCCCAAATTGGAAAAATAAGCTGGTTACTATTCTTGCTAGGCGAAATCGTAGTAATTGCAATCCTCAATACAACGCATATGTTGGGAGAAGTTTACGATTACGATGAAGATGCCCTCTCCGCAAAACTTGAAAAAAATCAATTTTGCGGCGGGAGCGGCGTAATGCAAAAACAAATTTACAACCCAAAGAACGTGGCAAAAGCAGCATATTTTACACTTTTTATCGGAATACTCGCTGGCGCATATATAGTATACACAACACAATCCCTAACATTATTAATACTGGGGATCCTTGGAGGGATATTCGGCGTTGGATATTCGCTACCACCATTCAGATGGGTAAAACGTGGGTTTGGCGAACTGCTAATTCTTTTTGCATACGGCTGGCTCCCGGTCGGAACGTCATACATGATCCAAACAGGAAAATTTTCAATTGATACATTATATATATCAATACCGGTGGCGCTAACTATCTTCAACGTAATCCTGATAAATGAAATCCCCGATCACCCCGCAGATAAAGAGTTTGGTAAAAAAACATTATGTGTGCGGATGGGGAAAAAAGCAGCATCAACAATTTATGGAGGAATCTCCATTTTA
This sequence comes from uncultured Pseudomonadota bacterium, assembly GCA_964536295.1. Classification (GTDB taxonomy): domain Bacteria; phylum UBA10199; class UBA10199; order CAZHVX01; family CAZHVX01; genus CAZHVX01. The sequence continues at coordinate 16,073 of CAZHVX010000021.1, read as the reverse complement.
AATGGATTAAGTATAGCCCTTCTCTCTTCATTTTATTTTAAGATGCCTATCTACTTAAATATGATCTATGCTGCAATGATCGTTTTGGCAATCCTACTGGCGCATCAGATGTTTACCGATAAGTGGAAGGATCGAAAAATTTTAGAAAAGCTATGTGGACTCTCCATCATCTCAAACCTTGCTATAACGACTCTGATGGGCATCACCCTGCTTTTTTGAACCACAGAGGCCACTGAGGCCTCAGCGACCTCTGCGCTTAACGAGTTGAAATTATAGGGTTTTTCACTTTAATATTGCATTTGTAGTTCTTTGGGTATAGAGAAACGCTGCATTTATAGGAGTGGTGGAAAATACTGTTTTTTCGAAAATTGTCATCCCTGCGAAGGCAGGGATCCAGTAATTTCAATAAGTTCTGGATCCCTGCCTTCGCAGGGATGACATCGAAAGGCATTTTCCACCACTCCCTTTATAGGGAAGTAATTTATGACGCAGGAAAGAAAAGAAAAAATATTTAAAACAGTTTGGCAATTGCTCCTTATTATATTGGGAGCGTTAATCAGCGCAGTTGGTATAAACTTTTTTCTAAAACCACATCATCTGCTTTCAGGTGGAGTTACCGGAACATCGATGTTGCTTTCATATCTGACACCGATCCCAACCGGGGTCTGGGTTGCAATATTAAACGTTCCACTATTTGCAATAGCCTGGAAAAAAATTGACATCAAATTCTGCATCTACAGCTTGATCGGAATGGTAGCATTGGCCGCGTTTATCTTTGGCCTGGATTTTTTGAAAAACTTCAACCAGGTAAGTGACCCCCTGCTATCTTCCATCTTCGGTGGAATGTTATCAGGTGGTGGCGCAGGACTTGTCATAAGGGCTCGCGCATCTCAGGGCGGCACGGACATCATATCGATTATAATCAGGCGGAAATTTTCACTATCCATTGGAGTTTTAGGATTTTACATAAATATCATAATAGTTTCAATACTCGCACTAACGGCGGGATTGGAACCAGCACTTATAACTCTCTTCTCACAATTCGTTGGAGCGAAGGCGCTAGATCAGGTTGTCACGGGATTATCCACAGCAAAATCTATAATGATAATCTCCGATAAGGCCGATGATATTTCGACTTACATTCAAAAAACGATGCAACGAGGCGTTACATTTCTGGATGGATTCGGTGGATATAGCAGAGCCAGAAAAAAAATCCTCTGGTGCATTGTAACCACATCTCAATTGTCCAGAGTTAAATCCGCTATGCATAAGATTGATCCCGAGGCATTTATGGCAATAGTCTCGGCCTCTGAGATCGTTGGCAAAGGCTTTTACCGCAATCCCTTTTAATTTTTTTGAGTTTAACTGAGAACACTGAGTTTTTTAACGCAGAGGATTCTGAGGTCTCTGGGATCGCTGAGTTTTATTAATTCTAAAACATAAAAAATCTCAGAGACCCCAGCGAACTCTCTATACTCAGCGTTTTTAAACTCTGCGATCTCAACATACTCACTTAAAGGATGACGATGAAATTGACTTGGCGGGTATCCGATTTATCGCGTCTAAATGAATTCAACTCACGATTCTCAAATGTACATTCGGAGATGAGGTCATAATTAACAAGGCCCTCCTCACACATCTGCGCAAGGTTTACCCCTAATAGGTCCAAATAGTATTTACCCTTCACCTTTTCGACATATGGCATTGGGTCAAAGCCCCCACCCTTGAACCCATCCAAGAGATCGTCCTCAACCTCAAAGCAGTAATGACATATACATGGACCGATCGCCGCAATTATCTTTTCCGGGTTGCATGACAATTTATCCTGCATATACCGGATTGTTTTCGCCGCGATTTGCTTTGCGGAACTCTTCCAACCGGCATGAACTGCTGCCACGATTTTTTTCTCAACATCTGCTATTAATATTGGAACGCAATCCGCTGTTCTAACGTGACATATGATGCCTGGTTGATCCGTTACAAACGCATCGGCCTTAAAAAGCTGATCTTTGTTATTTTGACCAACATATATAATGTCGTCACCATGAACCTGATCTATTTTTAAGACATGATGAGGGCTATGCCTCAATTGATCTTCGTCAAAGGTGCGTTTCCCGAATCCATGTTGCATCCATGGAAAACTTGCTAACTGTATTGATTGAAAAATGTGCATAAGACAATCTCCCCTCCCTTGATGGGAGGGGATTAAGGGGAGGGTGATCTCACCCCCTCCTTAATCCTCCCCCTTAGGGGGAGGAGAACTAGTTTACCATTTATCCCAATGTGTAATTTCTTCCAATGATTTTTTACGTCTGCGGCTCCCCGGCTTATCCGCTGGAACCCCCAATGATATCAAAGCCACAAGTTTATAATTTTCTGGAACATTTAATAACTCATTAATCTGACCGCAATATGGTTTTTTATCACCGGCAACCCAACAGGCCCCAAGGCCCAAGGCTGCAGCAGCCAGTAGGATGTTTTCGACCGCGGCGCAGCCATCTTCCATGTAATACTTTGCATCCTCGTAATAAACGATAATACATGCCGAGGCCTCGGCTATAAATTTTCCATAATCCGTAATATCGGCTATCTGTTTTAATTTATCTTTATTTTGGACGACCATGAACTCCCACTGTTGTGTATTTCTTGCCGATGGCGCCCAATGTCCGGCATCCAGAATTTTATTGATTGTTTCTCTATCGAGCTCTTCTGACTTATAACCACGAACACTTCGTCTTGATTTGACAACCTCAAAAAACTCCATTTAAACCTCCTTTTTTCACCGCTGAAACACAGAAGAATTATAAAAACGCAGAATTAGTATTTTCAGCGTTTTCTAACAATTTCAGCGTCTCTGCGGTGAAAGGTATATTACTACAATTAAAACTTGAGTTAAACAAAAAAACGGGTGCTGGAAAGATCCAATACCCGCTATTGAGAGCGCAGAGGTTTTAAACGCTGAGAATTCTGAGGTCTCTGGGATCGCTGAGTCTTTTTTAAGCCTAAAACATAAATCATCTCAGAGACCTCAGCGAACTCTGCATACTCAGCGTTTTTAAACTCTGAGACCTCACCATCCGACCACACTGCATCCACCACTGCTTTTTTCAGGCTCTTCATAGGTCAACAAACCAAGCTCAACGCCCTTCTCCCAACATGCATTTCTTACATCTTTATCAGGAGAATCCATGCAAACATTAAGCAACTCTCTCAACGAATTATTTGACAGGCTGTTTTTGACACATTCTTCATCAAGCAATTCTATGCCAGCAAGCTGGACCTTGGCCAAACTATTATTAAAGGCCTTTTGAAGTATCGCTTCTCTTCCATCTGAATAAAAGGGAGTGCAAATTATATCCCTATTTACAAATTCATCGCGACGATCATTGATATAACACGTAATGGATTCTGCAAGTGTATCGCTTTTATCGCAACAACTATTTTCTAGTAGAGAATAAACTATCTGACCGCGAATATCATCAATGGAAAGGGGCTTGGATAAAGAATTTAAGGCCGCATCACGTACACCGGAATCGGGATCACACAATCCAATATTAATTAGTTTCGCCAATTCAAAGTACTCCAAACCACGCATCTGGGGCTTTCCAGACCAATACTCAAAAACTGCTTTCCTAACCTCCGGATGAGAACTCTTTATAAAATATCCCAAAATCTCGTAAACATCATAGGTAGTAAAATCGCTCGGAAGCTTTTTGCCAATAAATTCAGCCTGTAAATCGACACTTGCGTTTTCCTCGAAGATTTCTAATAAATGTTGTAGATCTTTGCCTATGAACATATCAAATGATCTTGCGGCATTTAGTTTCACAACATCCGACTGATGCTTCAAACAAATTTCAACGAATACCTTTCGTATTTCATGCCATGCAATAGAATCAATATATTTTGACGCCTCTTCGTGAACCCTTGGATCACTATCCTTCAATGCATTGTAGAAGGACTGAGACATTGCCTTTGAGGTTTCCATCTGTGAATCAAGGTTGATCTTTCCAATTAGCTTCACCGCCTCCGCCCTAACTTCAACATTTTCATCACCAGGCCGCATTGTTTTGTTATCACCAATTACCCTATCCAACATGCGCCTCAATTGGTAGCCCTTCAAGGTTCTTGAGGCTTCCTTCATGGCCGCAATTCTAAGCTCTGGCGAAGGATACCCCTTTACACCACTGGTAGGATTTCCAACTATCCTGGTCAGAAAGGCCTCTGTCATATCGCCAAATTGTCTGGAATATTTATTAATAAGACTGGTTTTGAGTTTAATTTCCCCTGAAGGAACATCATCAAGATTTTCCATCCATACAAGCTTTTCGATAACCGCAATATCAAACATGGTTGGAAGTTTAATGTTAAAATCTTCTAGCGCTCGGGCTGCACTCCACTTCACAAACTGACTTGGATCACCATCGCCGTATTTACCAACGCCGACAACATCCATAATTAATTGTGATGCTGCATCGGGATCGGTTTTAGCAATCTTATAGAGGGCTTTCCCCCTCACAATCTCGTTAGGGTGCCCAACCCCATTGGAGTACGAACCTATGACGATATCCTTCAAGATCTTTATCTTTTCCTCTACTGGGATTCTTCCCAATAATTCACCGAAAACACCTTCGACGGTATTAACACCAAGGCTCGGATTCTTTGAAAAATCCATGGCCAGGGTTTTTATATCCACATCCCCACGCGAATCCAAACCACTGCAGAATTGCATATTCTGAAAATTGTCCACTGATTTGGCAGATGCGACACACATCGACTCTGCATAGCTTTGCAACGCATCAAAGCGTGCGCCATACTTTGCGTAGAATAAATCGGTATCATTTGTGTATAGATCATTATCGAACTCTGAGTAAAATGAGAGGTATTCACTCCGGTGCAATTTACCGTCATCATTACCGATCAACTGATCGATTGTGGCTGGATTCCATGGAAGATCAAATCCAACATTCGAATCGATCGAATTAGTACTAAATGGCCCAGCGTTGACATATAAGTCTGGAGCAACTCCGACTCGAAATGATTCCATAATTACCTCCACCTTGAATTTATACGAATAAAGCCGATTTTCGGGACTTTGTCAATAAACTTTCCTATACGACTCTTATCTGCAACCCAGCTGATATTATTAGATAATTTGACAGTGGACACTGCAAATTCAAACTGATATTTATTAAACCACGAAGATACGAAACCACTAGGCGGTTCATAGTAAAGGTTAGCGTGTCATTCTGAGGGAGTGAAACGACCGAAGAATCCAGAGTGCTCAAGCTGGATCCTTCGCTGTGCTCAGGATGACAAGGGAAATAAAAAATTTTTGTGTCTTAGTGGTTAATAAAAAAAGGGGGCGCCATGTTATCATTCAAGGATTCGAAGGAAGTAAGAAGATACTGCGAAAAGAAAAATCTGGAATTTATATCATTCTACGTATCCGATATCGACGGACGCCTACGGAATGTCACGATTCCATATGAAAATTTCACAAGCAAAACCATCAATGAGGGGATCGGATTCGATGCCTCAAATCTTGGATATGCCGCCATCAACAATTCCGATATGATTTTAAAACCGGATCTAAATTTTGCATTTGAAGATGCAGTCAACGAAAATTCCAAAACACTATATTTCATGACACACATCTTGGAAACCAACAATAAGCAAAACTTCGATCAGGATCTAAGACATATGGTGAACAAGGCAATGACATCGTTGAAAAACGAGGGCATTGCAGATGAGGCACAGATAGGATTAGAACTTGAGTTCTACATCTTTGATGAACTTTACAGTATGCGCTCCGCACTTGAAACATCCTACAGAATCGTAACCGGAGAGCTTGCAAACCCACATGACGGCAGAGATCAATACAGGGTTGCAAGCAACCGCGGGTATCACAGGTCGGAACCGAATGATCATTATTTCCAAATTCGAAACGACATTTGCTCGGCACTTAAAAAAATCGGCCTGGAGGTTAAGTATCACCATCACGAGGTTGGCGCCGCGCAGGCAGAGATTGAGTTTAAATTTATGCCTGTGGAACTGATGGCCGATGCAACATCATTGGCAAAATCCATTTGTCACAGGGTTGCGGCTAAACATGGAAAGGTTATTACATTCTTACCCAAGATTATCCCCGGCGAAGCTGGCAATGGAATGCATGTGCATCACTTTTTGTTGAAGGATGGTAAAAATATTTTCAACGATCCGAATGGATTGTACAAACTTAGCAAAACCGCGCTTTATTATATCGGTGGAATATTGAAGCATGCGTCTTCTCTACTTGCATTTACAAATCCGACAACAAATTCATATAGAAGGTTGATCCCTGGATTTGAAGCACCAGTTAAAGCGGTCTTTGCAGAATCAAATCGCTCTGCAGCGATACGGATCCCTGGATACATTCAGGATCCGGAGGAGAGACGCTTTGAATTTAGAACAATCGATGCAACCTGCAATCCGCACTTAGCGTATGCTGCAATGATAATGGCGGGCCTTGATGGAATTAGGAAACAAATCGATCCTACGGCTGAAGGATTTGGGCCATTCGAAACGAACCTTTACGAACTTCCAAAGGAACAGCTAGAAAAGATTAAATCATTTCCACGATCACTTGACCGTGCACTGCAGGCATTAAAAGAAGACAATGATTATCTTACCTATGGGGATGTGTTTCCGATGCATCTGATCGATCTATGGATCAAGGTTAAAAAAAGAGATATCGCCGAGATGCAACAGGTCCCGCACCCCTGGGAAGTCGCCCGCTATTACGATCTCTAGAAAAACACACCTGCAAATTCAACAACAAACCACCCTTACCTTCCTAAAAAAGGGGACCCCTTTTTTAGGAAGGTTTGCTTCAAAGTTGCTGTAATCATTAACCTTTCGAACCTCGGAGGAATGGGAAGTATGCATAATCAATTTAACGCTAGCGCATACAGCGGCACATATGATCCAGCCGAAACCAATATTTATTACAGATTATGCCAGGAGATGAACGTTAATATCGACAGTTGCTTAAACATATTTGAAGAATTCGGATTAGATCCCGAAAATTTCTTTAGCACAGACGAAAAGGTTAACCTTTGTCCTTAATTAAGATTTGAAGCTTATTGTTCAAAGTCATCCCTGCCCCCGCCTTCGCGAGGGTAAACTCCGGCAGGGATCCAGCACTGATAAAACAGCCTAGATTCCCGCCTGCGCGGGAATGACACACAAAAAAGTTTCAATTTTTCACATAAACGCAAATCGCCCCTTTATTCCATCTCTGGAATCTCAGGGACATCCTCACCATCTACAGCATGAATCATGTGGGAATCATGAGTAGGAAGATCTTCCTGCAAGTGAGCCTTTTGCACAACCAACTTATTATAAATCATGAAGATAAACATAACTGCGATGGAGAAAACCGCGAAAAACATCCACATCAAATCCGGACGTCTTAAATCGCGGGCTAGCCAACCATACATTCCACCTGAAAGCAACCCACCGAACAAGTTACCAAGGGCAACCGCGACAAAGTAATAACCCATATAGATAGCAACCTTATCCTTTGGTGCAATGAGTGCAATGTACTCTTGGGATTTTGGAGATGTAAGCATTTCACCTACGGTAAAGATCACAATACCCAGAACAACGATCCACCCATTTGCGATCAATACCGCTCCAATCTCTACGTCTCCCACAGTACCGATAATTTTTAGTGCACCTATCGCCAATAAAACCATACCCAACCCTGTAACAATAATACCTGTAATCATTGTAAAGAATGGTTTTCTCTTTAGGAACAGCCATGTCACAACCAATTGGAAAACAATTATAGACAATGGATTTACATTGATAATAAATTCGGGATTTATCTGATAATTTGTTTCAATGGCGGCCGCCATCTTTGCAGCCAGCCCTGTTAAACCGACATAGGTAAATACAACCCTTAACCCCTCAAGGATTGGGGTTGTATCCACAAAATCACGCAAATATTCCGGCACCGTCATAAAAACCTGGTTATAGACAACCCAAAATCCTGAAAGGATAATTAAGAATAACACAAATCTCCAGTTACCCAACCGCATCGGTTTTTTGTACCATGCATGTGAATCAAAGGCATCGTGAGCATGAACCTTTGAACACCTCTTCAGTGGAATATCAATTAAAAGATTGAAAAGTATCCAACCCCCAATGGCAAGCATCGCAGTTGATCCGGTCATCCACCCCTTTGTCATAACAAGCAGCAAAATAATAACTACAAAGGTAGCAAAAAATAATCTTCCATTACCCAGAACCTCAACCATTCCATTAAGAATTTCTCCCAATGAACGCTTCTTGGCTTCAACCTCTACATCCTTTGGAGGTTCTTTGTAAAATAAAGTCACAAGTACCAAGTTGATAACTATCCAACCCGCTGATGCTGCAAATATCCAGCTCCAATCCCATCCACGCAAAATACCCGCAACCAGTGGACCAGCAAAGCCACCGATATTAACAACCATATAGAAAATACCCCATCCAAATGACGAGGTTTCCTTTGTAGTTGTTCTTGCAATTGTTCCAGTGATTGCCGGCTTGAACATTGCGGCACCAAATGCCACCAAGAGGAATATTAAAAAGAATCCCCAGAAGGAGTGAACCAATCCCATTAGATAATATCCTGGAGCCAATATTAAAAAGGCCGTAGTTAATATCTTTTTATAACCAAAGCGTTCAACCAACGCGCCTGTAAAAACCGGCAACAGATAAAGGATAAAGGTTACAACCCCCTGCAAGAAACCACGCTGTTCGGATGTAAAACCCAGACACCCCTCTGAAACCTGGCCGGTGATGTAAAGCGATGATAGAGTGAAAAATCCATACCACGCCATCCTCTCGAAAATTTCGATGAAGTTGGCCACCCAAAATGTCCTTGGATAATTTTTAAGACTCATCATCCCCCTCCAGTTGGTTGGTTAGTAAAGCCCATAGCCTATCCAGAACACTCTGATTTGTCTATGTTTTTCGTGATGTTTTTATTAGAATCCTTTGAGTCCAGAAAAGCGCACACAACCCCACCTTAACGTCTTCAAAACTTCGGCTAATTATCGATTAGCTCGATGAGACTGTCTTTGACGAATTTGGGGAGGGCAAAAGCGGCTTTGTGTATATCTTCCGTATAGTATTTGAGTTCATTTTTGAAGGATTCAAATCTATTTATCTCAAAATCATTGATTGGATGATATCTCTTCGAACCCATAAAAAACATCCAAAGGGCACCGGGATATACGACCATATGATATTGATATGCAAAGCACTTGGGATATATCTGTCTAAATGATCCTCCGATATTTTTCAATAACGGCATATCAAAGAATGCTGATTCCGCCTGAACGACGGTAATCCCATCATCCTTTAGAACCCGATACACATCTGCATAAAATTCTTTTCTGAAAAGGCCCTCTGCGGAACCAAAGGGATCCGTTGAATCCACTATCACGATATCGTAAATTTTCTCCGGGGCATTTTTCACAAAGGCAATTCCATCTTCGTACCTTATATTTAAGCGTTTATCCTCAAATGCTGACATAAATTTTGGAAAATGCTTTCTGCTTTCATCACAGACAAGCTTGTCTATCTCTATCATATCCACTGATTCGACTTCCCTGTGGCGTAAGCACTCCAGGGCCGTTCCACCGTCACCACCACCAATAATTAAAATATTTTTTGGATTCGGATGCATATTGATAGGAACGTGCGATATCATCTCATGATAGATAAACTCATCTTTTTCGGACAACATCGCATTTCCATCCAGAAACATAATCTTGCCAAAAGTAGGATTCTCTATAATGTTCAATTCTTGATACTCTGATTTTTTTGTTGTAACAGTATTGGAAACCCTATAGCCCTGACTATAATCATCCTTCTGATTCTCTATAACCCAGGTTTTTTCCATATTATTACTCCAACCCCTTGGCGGTTACAACAAAGCTATTCGTAGGTTTATGTTGAAGATTTGGAATATCCAACTCTCCGCGCTTATATTCCTCTACCTTGGCATCCTTCGCCTGTAAGGCGTGAAATATATAATCGTGAGCCTTCCATGGATTACATTTTTCACCACAGGTAAAGAGATCTACCGCTGCGAAACCGTATTCCGGCCACGTATGTATTGTTATATGTGATTCTGAGATAACTACGACACCGGAGACACCCCACGGGGAAAACCTGTGGAAGTTACTTGAAACTATCGTTGCACCAGATACCTCGGCTGCGTCACGACAGATATTTTCGATAAGTTCAACGTTGTTTAGAATTTCGGAATTACAGTCAAAGTACTCCGAAAGAAGGTGTTTGCCTAAAGCGTCCACAGCGCCCCCTTTCAGTTGGTTTATATCATTAATTCTCCTAAAATAAGGTGGTCCTTTTTACACAACATTATATAGGTAATGCAACCCTTAACTTTATTTTCCTTGCAATTTTATCTGACAGAATATAGGTACATATCCTTAGAACCTAACTCACAATAATACCCGCATATCCAACAACACTATTATAGTCTCCGATAATATCACCTGATGTAGCATACTTCACCAACTCGGCGCTTTTGGCGCCCAATTCAATAGCTGCCACTAACATTATAGTTGATGGTATAACGCCGCACATGGAAATTCTTTCGCTCCTAACGATATTGTACAACCACTCCGGATCCATCGCCTTAATGCAATCTATGGCCATATAGTCCTTTTTGTTGGCGCTGGCCTGGGATTCGTGGTGCGTCATATCTGAACTTGCAATTATCAAAACATCCTCATTTAACACCCTGATTGTCTGGGCTATAGCCTGGCCTATCTTCTCACACAAGCCATAGGAAATATGTTGGATTGTAATTGGAACGAATTTAAAATCTGGATTTCTGGCGGCAATAAATGGAAGTTGAACCTCTAAAGAATGTTCTCCCATATGCGCCAACAAATCTTCCTCGATATCGGGGGAGTGTTTCATTAAACTCTGCGCCAATCCGGTATCGATTTGATACCTTCCCGAGGGCATCTCCCAAGCGCCCTCACTCATAATTGAAATCTGTGCACCGATCCCCGTATGGCTTGGGGATAAAACGATGTTTCGTTTTGGAATGATCGTTCTTGCATATGTTGCACCCGCAACATGACCAGAGAACATGTATCCGGCATGAGGTGCTATGATTCCCTTGGCTTTGATTGGCGTTGCTTCGACACCTAGGTAAGCATTAACCTGAGCCTCTAATTCCTTTTTATTTAATGGATAAAATTGCCCGGCCACTGCCGGTTTTCTTATATGCATCATCACCTCTCTCATTTATTTTTTGACTGGATTAACAGGATTCCCAAAAAATCATGTTAATCATGTCTAAAAAAAAGTAAACAAGAATTCCATGAATCTGGACAAATAACTTCCACCTAACTGGAATATCTCCCCATAAAATAACTTTTGCATAATTATATCATTATTTTTCAAACAGTTACCACTTTTATTCATTGGCACATTGATTGCTTAGTAAGTGGGAGTGATGGAAAAAACGTTTTGTCATCCTGAATTTGCCAAAGGCAAATGAAGCCTGCCTACCGCAGGCAGGGATCCAGAGTTAACAAATTGATTTTACTGGATTCTTCGCCCGCTTTTGGCGGACTCAGAATGACACAAGAGTCAACAAAACGTATTTTTCACCACTCCCTATGTAGGTAGATACTTTGAAATTTTAACCGGTCGTCATCAGGGGTTCACTCAGGAATACGTGATGCAATTAACACCAAATTCCTACCCTAGTGCTTCGACTAGTTATTGCATCGCAATTAAACTGGGTGAACCCGGGGATGACACAACTTGTTGGCCGCAGAAAACACTGGGCGAATCATCATTCTCCCTGCTCAGTAATTTCTGCGGTATTTTTTTGATTAAACCTTTTTTTAAAAACCAATAACGATGTTATCGCTAACATTATTAGTAATACCAAAGCATCTTTTACGGGGCTTTGGCTATTCGCCATAGTACAGCCACACCCTCCACCGCCACCCATTGCAACATCGACAGTTAAACCCTTTATAAATGTGTTACTTGATCTTATTCTGCAGATTTTCAAACCATCAATATCTGGCTCCGTTCCATCCGGGCATTCACTTAAGCATTCACCAATATAGTCATATCCTTCACAATCATTTAATATGCAGATTCCATACTCATCGTGATATTTTTCAGTACACACCTCTGTGTTTCCATATTGTTCTATTGCACCCTTAAAGTTGCCACTTTCGTTTCCGGCAACGACGCTATTTTCCACAACAATTCCCGCAGAATTTTCATCCGCAGCTATTCCAAATCCTTCGTTATTTATTACCTCTGAGTCTTTTATTTTCACACCACTGCTATTTTGGATAAAAATTCCTGATCCGCTGTTGTAACTTGAAATTATTCCTTCAAGCCCTACATTTTTAGCATCATGAATAAAAAAACCATGCCCCGCATTCAGCATGCTGGTGACATTAATAAATTCGCCGCCCTCACCTGTAATAGTAACACCATTCCCCTGATTATTCATAGAAACGGAATCCATCAAAAGCACACCATTTATAACCATTATTCCATCACCTGGAAACCCCTCGACTTTAAGTCCGGCGATGCGCAAATCCAGGATTGAGCCCACGGGCGCCTTAAATGTCATAGCGGGCATTGGACCTTCAGGCTCCCAATCTTCGCCATCCTCAAATGGAACATTAAACATCGCTTCTGACCCCTCTAACATCTTAACGTTCACCTTTTGTCCATCAGGGCCTCTCATATCAACAATGATAGGTATTCCGGCTATCTTTTCATTTACCTCCCATTTATTTGGACGAGAGATTATCCACTCAGCGTTTTCAAGCTCACCATAATTTATTGTAATGCAAATTGCATCCGGAAGTGGAACTTCCTGTGGGACTTCCTGTATGAAATCAATTACAAAATTTTCTTCATCATAAATCGGTTGCCAATAACAAGGCACCGTTTGCCAATCTACCGAACCATCGTCGTATTTAACAAGAAAATTGCATTTTGGGGAATCTTCAACGTTTTCCACTTCACCAAGTGGCGAATATTCAGGATCGACACTTAAAATAGACATCCATCCCAATTCTGATCCACCCAGAGACGCATCGAACTCCTTAACAAAAACATTATTACCCTCGGGGCATTTAAATAAATCTTCATCTTCGGCAAAAACATTTAGGGAAACAATTATTGATAGAATAATTGCCACACCAAGCATTGTTCTGAATCTGTTCTTCATATTTTACTCCTCATAACGCCCTTTTAGTCGAATAAAGTGCAATATCCATTCCAGCTCACTTAAATATATCCTGTTGATATTACGAGCTTTTTTGGATTTCAACTTTCTTATTATGATAATTTTTCTTATTTTGATAAAACATGGACACTTCACTTTGGCCTATTTTACCTCCACGAAATGTCCATTAGCTCTATTTTTATGACAAAACTTATTTATTGATACATGACGCCGAGGAAATATCAGGGACCAACATATCCCCACGACAAAGGAGATGTTGCGCCGGATTCGTCGATTACAAGAGCGTTTATCATATAGCCTTCATCGATATCCGATGAGGCAAAATCAAAGTAAAAATTATTTTCTAAAGAATTGTAATTCGCAATGCCCAGATATTTGTTCATACTACCCTGAGGGCCTCCGTAAACTTCAACAGCTGCCGAGGGAGGATCCAAAAGGGTTGTAATTGTGATGATCGCCTTTTTTCCCCCATCCACATCTATTGGTGTATTGACTACGGGCTGAGAAGGACCTAAAGGAACAAGATTATAAAATTGAGGAGAATTTACATTATCAAAAATAAGATTTTTCGTAAATGTATTGGCGAGACCAGCACTTGCCTGCAACCAAATGCCATAATTCTCGTTCGACTGAATTATATTTTCTGCAAAGTAATTATTGTGTGAGTCGCAAAGAATTAAAACCCCTGCCGTAGAGTTACCAAGTGCCTGGCCTTCAATCCCTATTTGATTTCCAATAAAACTATTGTTGCGCACTTCTCCCTGAACAAATATTCCATAAGTGCCTCCAACAATGGTGTTATTTCTAAACATGTTGAACTGTACAGGTTGTGTTGGGTTATTATCTGAACAAGATGAAGATCCCAACCTTATCCCCATTCCACCTGATAATAAAGCATCCTTTGCCTTATTCAACCCGATAATATTTTTTTCAACGATATTGCCTTGGACGTATCCGTCAAGATTTTGAAATAAAATATCAGAATAATTATTGCCGGCAATCAAATTGTCTTTTATTGTATTATAATGCGCGCTTTGATAAATATTGACACCAACATGGTTGCCTTTAAGCGTGCCTTCTGGGATGGTAGTTATAAGCTCTTCATCGCCGTCTATTCCCGTTCCGATATGATTACCTGCAACAATATTATGGCTGGCAAGGATCTGATATAGACGAACGCCTGCATATTGTCCGGTTATAATATTCCCCTCATGTTCATCAGAAATCCCATCGCTGTTTGTTCCTATGATATTCAGGTGACTATAGAGAAGTATTCCAATTCGGTTAGCATAAGGTATATTGGAGATAATGGGAATCTTGCCGTCTTTAAGCAATCCAATGAAGTTGCCGGAGACCATGTTTTCATTTGAGCCTCCATAAATGACAATCGCATTGTTGTTACCTGAAACGACATTGCCTTCATTTTCATCACCGATGCCGTCGCCATCGGTGCCTATGAAATTGTGCTGGCCGCCATTAAGCTCTATGCCGCGGCCATTGGCTATAGTTCCATTGGCATTAACCGTTTTTGTTCCAACGTAGCAATTTTGAACCCTGTTATTAGTGGAACCGGAAGCTTCAAGAAGAATACCCTTGGCGCAATTTTGAACCACCAAATTTTTTATAACGTTGTCTTGAGATCGAACCTCGAGGCAATTTATGCCTGCTATTAAAGAGGTTCCAATTCCCTTGATGATTACAGAGTGATCTTCACCGCCATCGATGACCGTATTCCCGCCGCCCTCTGCAGTCAACGTTAGTGGCTGTGAAAGTTGTATTGTGTTGTCTCCTTCACCTTCCAGGTTGAATGTGATGAGGCTTGGTTTGTAATCTGAATCAGCTGCGATTATAGCCTCAGGCAGTGAGCAGATTTCATTGCACACCTCGTCATCGCTTGCAAGATTAGTCGTGGTAACCACATAATGTCTTCGTACAGTAATACTGATCGTTGCCTGATTGCTGTCGCTTGCGCCGTCGTTTGCCTTGAATGTAAACTCATCAAAACCTGCAAACCCTTGATTTGGTGTGTAGAGTACGGTGTCGCCGCTATCCGAAATTTCCAAGCTTCCCTCATTGGGATTATTTATTATCGTGTAGGTAAGAATCTCTGTGTCAATATCTGTAGCCTCTAGGTCGATCGAAATCTCTTCATCTTCCGTTATTGAAAATTGTCTGCTCTTTGCAATTGGGGGGACACTATTTTTAACTGGGTCGCATGCTTCACCAATTCCATCAATGTCCTCATCGGCCTGATCGGAGTTGGGGACATCCAAACAGTTGTCACAAACATTTCCAACGCCGTCGTTATCGGAGTCAGCCTGATTGTAATTTGCGAGGTCTAAACAGTTATCACAACTATCTCCTATGCCATCGTTATCGGAGTCAGCTTGAAGATTATCGTATCCTCGCTGGTTAAACACTAAAGGGCAGTTGTCACAGGCATTACCTATTCCGTCTTTGTCCGTATCGTCTTGTGACGGGTTTTCCTCATCAGGACAATTATCGCATACATCACCTATTGTATCCGAATCTAAATCCAACTGATCGGGGTTTGAAGTTGAAACGCAATTATCTGTGTTGTCAATTACCCCATCCTCATCGGTGTCTGTTTCGGATGGAGCAGCGCTCGGTTCGGGATCTGGATCTGGGTCGGGAGATGGGTCTGGATCCACCGTTGAACCACCAATTGAAGATTCTTGAGAGGTGTCATCGTCTGAATTGCTCTGGGAACATCCATAAGGGGAAAGGAAAAAAAGAAGGGATCATGCAT
>CAZHVX010000020.1:8056-19990 GCA_964536295.1 uncultured Pseudomonadota bacterium | reverse complement strand
CTTTCACCAAAACCATCTTTCCTTTTGCTATCCTTTAACAAGTCATTGATTGCATACGCCCATGCGTTTTTCAGGAAGAACTGGGTCTTTATCCTTTTGAATAATCGCACCTTGATATGTTGCTGCTATCTTATTTAATGTATCTAACATTGACATAATTAATATCGTTTATCGTTTTTTTCACCGCAGAATCGCTGAATTCTTTAGAAAACGCTGAAGTTGTTTTTCTGCGTTTTCATTCTTATTCTGCGTCTCGGCGGTGTTTACGGATTCAAAAACAACATACCCGCTGCTGGTACAATTGCAGGTGCACCATTTACACCAACGCTCGGTTGACTCATAATTTGTGCGCCATGCACCGTTGGCACCTCAGTACCTGTATTTCCAACGACAACTTCATCGTCATCATCCGCATATTGACCATCAACATATTCATCCAAAGCACTTAGATCCACAAAACCTGTCATCTGACTTGAACCATCATCTCGCACCACTGTTAGTATCGGCGATCCATTTGGTGCGGAGCCTGATGGAGGAGCCGATCCACCACTACCTGGATCATCATCGGGATCGGTTTTCTTTGTCGGATGCTTGATGCGTTTTGCGGCGCCGCGGGCGGCGAAGGCTACTGCGCCCTCGGCCCTTAATTCTTCAACAAGTTTTAAAAGCCGTGGTTCAAGTTCAACCTGCCTCGCCGACTCAGCAAGGCTGGCCTGCTTAGGTTTTCCACCACGGACATATCTGGCCGTTAAAAAGTTTTCTACCAGATCCTTAAAAAACTCCTCTGGATCATTTTGTTCGCTATAATAAATCTCACCCGTTTTGATAAAATGAGCGAAAAATGTTTTCTTAAAATACTTGCCATTCAAACCAAATCCTGGAAGTTGACCTCCATAAACATCTACCACTTGTTCTCGCGCAACATGTAAGAGTTCGCGAACTCTTGCGTCCCCAATATCATCCAGCGGCGTCCATCCCTTATCGCGCGCCACAAATCGGGCAAAGACCCTTTGAACACGATACTTTTCGTATCTTGCCTTTAGATCCGCATAGTCGATATTAACGATGTTACCGGTAAGTAATTTTGCGCCAACCTCTGTTGCAACATACGCAATAAGTTCGGATCTGTTCATCGCTGGAACGAAGTCGTATTCATTATCGCCGGTTCTCTCCAGATCAATTATCAGATCCTTATATGTCGGCCAGAACATCTCGTACCATATATCGCCGCGGGTAAGTAATCTCGTAATTGCGCCCAGATTTAGCAAACTAATCTTTTCACCACTCTTTGTACGAATTTCCGATCGAGCAGTTGAATGGCTGGTATCAAAATTCCTTACAAATTTACGGCCGGCATATTCGGCAAGGATGCGAAGATCGGGATCTTCAATCTGGGATGGATTCATCCACCCTTCTTTATCCCTAACTACTTTGTAGATGAGATCTTCAACGTGTGGATTTGGTCCCGTATGAACAACCTCGGCCTTTAGGTTGAGATCGACATAAAGAACCATCTTGCGCAAATTTTCCATAAACTCCGCATCCATTTTTTCAATGGATGGTAAGTATCCATACTGAACCAGATCACGAATTGCCTTTGGAATATGGCCCGAAACCCAACCATCGGCGGTTTCAAAGCCCTGTTCTGAAAATTGCCCACCAAATACACGCGACATGCGCCTACGCGCATAATCAACCAGGTTACGAACGCCCTCATCTTTAATTTTTTCTAATGGAACCCAGTTTTGTTGTTTATATATAACCCTGAGAATTCTTTCTTCTATCTCATTATTCCATAGGCTATGATCATAAAGACCTTCTTTTCCAACAGCCTGTTGAATATACAATATATGAAATCTTAGATCGGTCCAAAATTGACGGAATTGATTATTTATTAAACTTGAGAAATCACCACTTTTAACAAGCTTTGCGGGTAGCTTATTAAGTGGAAAGGTACTGCTTAGATAACCTTTAATGCTCTCCATTCTATCATTCGGCAAACTGCCACTGTGAACATCCAACAACTTTCTACGTGCAAAACGCACAATCTCCCTTACATCCTCATCCTCAATCTTATCCAATGGAACCCAATTTTCATTTCTGGCAATTATTCTTTCGATAAGTTCTGCTGCACGAGGTTCGATTGGAACTCGAATAAGGCCACCATCCAAAGTGCGCTTCAATCCCAAAAGATCCCTTTTAATCATCTCCCAATACAGAGCAGCCTTTTTACCTCTCATAAATTCAAAAACACCACTCTGAACGATTTCGTTTATTCTTCTATTATGACTCCTGCTCCCCTGCTCACCATCGACTGTATAGTGTTTAGACACCCACCCATGAAAAACACTTACCTCCTTATCCCTTAGAATTCCAGTTAGCTCGCGTACATCCTCATCTTCAATCTCATCCAGTGGTACCCACGTTTGATTTCTAATTATAATTTTATGAAGGAGTTCTTGCACCTCTGGATCGGGGTCTACATGCTTTAATTTTCTGTCCAGACTCAAGTCCAGATTTAAAAGGTTATAACTAAGATTGAACCAGAATCCAGCAGGTATATCATCTGGGTAGGTGGCACTCTGCGCTGTTTTAAGAAAGTGTTCAATATCCCCCAATATCCTACGACCTGCCGATTTCCACTTATCTGTGGTTTGAAATCCTTGTCTTGGATATTTACCAGAAAATATTTTTGCAAATTTGGCACGCGCAATTTCAATAAGCCTTCTTAGATCCGGGTCCTCAATCTTCTCTAGTGGAATCCATTTATTTTCTTTGGCAATGATTCGATATATTATATCTTCAACTTCTTTGTTTTCCGGAATATGCCTGACCTTTCCATCTTCCGTAAGTTCAACATTAAATAAAATTAATCTCAAATCGCGCCATAGCACAGACATTGATTTAGCAGCATTATCGGTAAGTGTTCCGCTACTTAAAAAATCATTAAATGGTTTGCTCGTATCTAGATTCCACATGGATCGCCAACCATCCACAGTTTCGAATGGAGCCCACGGCAACCTGCCACCGAAGACGGTTATAACCTTTTCACGTGCGATGCGGACGAGTTCGCGGATATCGGGATCTTCTATTGATTCAAGAGGTTTCCAATCCTGAAATTCATTGATAAAGGCCGCCATTAGATCCATGCGACCCTTGTATAAAAACGTGGCCATTCGTTTAATAACGCGATCATCCGCAGGAACGCTCATATTGAAATATCCAACAAGCATCTCCTCGGAAACCGCAAGGTCGGCCGCCAGCTCCTTCAAATTTCCATGATACTTAATGCCCCATATCCTTCTGAGTTCTTGCGCCAACGGTCCAACATATTCCTCTGGATACAACCAGTGTTCACGCTCACCAAAAACATTTCTCATCTCAATTGTTTCAGGAAGATCAAGTTCGCGCTTTCTTGGCGTTCCTTCACCACTTGTGTCATAGATATCTTTTAAGCCTCCATAGGCATTTCCTGAAATTCCATCCGATGCAACATCGATCTTTTTACCAAACTCGCGCTCAAGCTCGCTTGAAATTCCAAGCACATCAAGATATGTTACGAGTGGACGCCTAACACTTGTGTTATCGATAAGATCAATTGCAACGCGTCGCCTTGGTGCACGTTTAAGTAGACCGCTCTTATCAATTTCATCAGGACCATATCTCATGATACGTCCGATCTCCTGCGCACGCTGAATCATCTTTGTATTGGCGCTAACCAGCGCCGGACGCGCGCCAACGAGGTTTTGGATCCACCAACCGTCAAAACCCTCTCCAAAGACCTTGATATTGATAAGGCACTCAACCAGCCCCGCACGTGATGCATTTATCAATTTTTTCCTGATATGAGTTGGAGTATTTCCAGTAATCACCGCAACCATACCATCAATCTTGGCACGATTTCTTCCGGAGGTAATAAAACCACCATCGTGTGAATAAATATCATACTCTGCTTCACTATTGTATCTACGCGCGGCGATAAGTTTATCTATTTCCGTTTCTTTCATCCTGCCATTTATAACCGCAATGTTTCTTTTAGGCAGGGCCTCTACAACTTCACCAGGGATAAGATCATAATTTTCCCTTTGTTTTGCAAAATACATCTGATAGTACGCCGCAGTTTCTTCTGCATGTAATGTATCAACGGTAAATATAAGTGTGGATGCCATCCCACCCTTGCCATTTCTGACACCATTAAATTCCAGCGCGCGCATGGTATGTTCATAGCGCTCAAGGTTACGAACCGTCTGCGACAATTCACGTAGATTAAAATCACCCCCAACCGTAGGGATCCTCTGCAGATCCACGCCGGTTCTAACCTGCACAAGTTCCATTGCGGGGAGGACCAATTTGTTCATCAGATTCCTTGCGGTATTTTCATAGATGATATTAGAACCCGCACGCTCACTAAGGGGAAGCGTTGCAGTAAAACCCATCACATATCCCCTGCCGCATGCATGCATAATCGCATCCGTTGTTCGTTGCCAAGATGCCGCAGCCGCGTGATGATATTCATCCTGCAATATAAGTGCATTCGTAACGGATCCATTTAATTCCGCAATAAGTTTTTGATCACCAGCTTTTCTTCCAATAGTTGGAACGCTAACCACTACGACATCACCACTTACGTCCCACGTCTTACTTTCACCGGAGATAACAGTAATGCGTACATCCCTTCCATAGATCTCACGAAACACGGGATTTAGTAATTGCTGCATGCTGTTGACGTTTTGTGTCTTAATCTCCTTAAGGTGCGTTTCGATAAAGACCTTATCGCTTTTATCAAAACGCAACCATCCCTCTCGGATCCCGAGTTCAATTGATGACGCCATCACGCGCGTCTTGCCGCTCCCAGTTGGGGCAACAATAACGCTGGATCGCCACAAATCCCTACGCCCTCCGCGCCTTATCGCATCTTCATGCGATCCCCAATCCAGCTGAATGGCCTTCATCATATCCCACTGATGATCCCTGAGGTCTATTGCCATTCCGGATTTATGTTTACTGACGAGGGCAGCGATTCTCGTTCCCTCTTTTTCACGCGCCCTGGTTACTGTGCGTGTCGTGGACACGATTTTGGATCTTGGATCTTGGATTTTGGATTTTGATATTTCATCTTTGTACGAAAATAAACTGACCTTGAATGGATTTACCGATTTTAGTTCAGTCGCAAACATCTCTCTTTCAATCCGAAGTATTCTGTTCCAAAGAATCTTTAGTGCATCCTTAAGATCCTCTGCGTATTGCATATCATCATGTGAGGTTGCTTCACCGAAATTTCTTTTTAGTGTTTCTAGTCTTTCGTCTATTTCTTCTTTGTGGTATTCGGATACTTCGCCGTATCTTGCGCCCCATAGAGAGATTCTTGATTCGATTTTTTCGGCAACACTGTCAAATGAGGTCTGGATTGGCTTGATACGATCAACATCTGCGAAGCGCTGGGCGGACCTTTGAAGTGCGGCAAGATCTGACGATACAGCTGGGGTTGTTTGTGCAACACCCTCATCTGGCGCGGCCTCGAACGCATCACCAACAACCGCTTCTTCCTGATGCTCTACCTCGCCGGTACCTTCCACGGGTTCAAATGTCAATTCATCCGATGTAAGTTCCGCACGCGCATGGATCTCTTCGATGTCGATTTCAAGTTCTTCCATCCACTCTTGAAGCACACCCCATGCAGCCTCTTCATCTAAAGCAGGACCCTGAGTGCCACCCAAAAGTTTTGCAATTGAAGTGGAACGGTTTCTGTCGGGGTCCTCTTTAAAGAGTAAGGAACGAAGTTGCCTTAATAGACCAAGTGATGGAATGGCCTGGGTCTCCATTGCATGGTGCACATCGCGCCACATCTGTGGATCGACACCATTTCCATTGACGCCATTGGTGCCGTTACCATTACCTATTTTTGTTGTTCCATCTGCCATAATTAATATCGTTTAATTTATTTTTAACCACCAAGGCACAAAGACACTAAGTTTTTTTATCCTATTCACCGCAAAGAACGCTGAGATCGCTGATTTATTTTGTGTCATCCTGCTTGCCCGCCAACTTGTCCGCCGAAGCTTCAGCGAAGGAGGAAGCTTTAGCGTAGGCGGGAGTGTTAACGAAGCCCGCCTGCCGGCGAGGCAGGGATCCAGTGTCGTTCGCTGGATTCTTCCCCCGCCGCATGGCGGAGTCAGAATGACACAACCTCTCAACTCTCAACTCTCAGCTAAGTTCTAAGTTCTAAAAACTTAGTGTCTTAGTGGTTAAATTACAGCACTGTACGTCTTATAATGGTTCGCCCAATAATGCAACATAAACCCTCGGAAACATGCATATTTCCGCACACTAGGTAGATACACCTCCGTCATGGCACACTCCACCCTATGTAGATCATTATTCGGTTATTATGAAAAAAGTTGCTAGATCATTTCATCAATAATATCAACACACTATCCACAAACCTTCCTAAAAAAGGGGTCCCCTTTTTTAGGAAGGTTTGGATCAATACTAGGGTTAAATAGTTATTGAAACTCGAAATAAGAAAAAAGAAAAACGAAACAAATTCGAAATCATGAATTCGAATTTCTTATTTCGTGCTTGCCCTTCGACTCGCTTACGCTCTCTCAGGGTGGCGTAGCTTCAGCGTAGACGGGCGAGGCAAGCACAATGACAAATTAGTTTAGAGGCTTTGTGTCTTCGTGGTTAACGACTTCTTGTAGGCTTCAAAATCTTTGATTGGTTCGGTGGCGACACCAGAATCCATGGCGGCCTTTGCAACGGCAGGCGCCTCCCACAAAAGTACGCGGGGATCAAGGGATTTTGGTATGATATAATCGGGACCGAATTTTAGATCGGCACCACCGTAGATCTTTTTAATTTCATCGGGCACGGGTTCCTTTGCCAATGCGGCCAGCGCATTTGCAGCGGCTATCTTCATCTCCTCGTTGATATCCGTTGCCGCAACATCCAATGCACCACGAAAGATAAATGGAAAACCCAGAACGTTATTTACCTGATTTGGATAATCGGATCTACCCGTTGCAATGATACAATCCGGCCTCGCCTTCTTTGCAAGTTCAGGTAAAATTTCCGGATCGGGATTTGCCATCGCAAAGATGATTGGTTTATCATTCATCGTCTTAACCATCTCAGGGGTCAGTAAATCTTTTACCGAAACACCGATAAAGACATCCGCCCCCTTCATGGCATCAGCTAGGGTGGAAAGGTTTGTATCCTGTGCAAAGTAATAACGATATTTTTCGCAATCTTTACGATCTTTTCGAACGATGCCCTTGGTATCAACGAGCCAGATATTTTTATGTGCCACCCCCATTTTTTCAATAAGGCGCGCGCAACTAATCCCCGCTGCACCTGCACCAGAAAAAACCACCTTTAAATCCTTTAAGTTTTTGTCAACAATCTCGGCGGCATTCATGAGCCCAGCGGCTGTAATGATCGCGGTTCCATGCTGATCATCATGAAAGATTGGAATATTCATTCGCTTCTTTAGTTCTTCTTCGATATAAAAACACTCGGGGGCCTTGATGTCTTCTAGATTGATTCCACCGAATGTCGGCTCCATCGATTCTACTATACGAATAAAATCATCCGCGCCCTTGGAGGCAACTTCGATATCAAACACATCTATATCCGCGAACCGTTTAAAGAGAATGCCTTTTCCCTCCATGACAGGTTTTGCCGCAAGCGGCCCAATATTTCCAAGGCCCAAAACCGCGGTTCCATCTGTGATTACTGCAACAAGATTTTTCTTTATTGTATATTTATTAACATCCTTTGGATTTTTATGAATCTCACGACATGGTTCCGCAACTCCTGGTGTATAGGCAAGGGATAGATCCCTCTGGGTCTCACATGGTTTTGTTAATTTAATTTCGATCTTACCGGGACGACCCTCAGAGTGATATTTCAATGCCTCTTCTTTTGTATACATACTTCCTCTCCTTTGATTAAAGTTATCTACATACTCTAGAAGATACAAGCAAGAAGTAATTCAAGAACCTAGAACTTAGAGCTTAGCTGAGAGGTTTAGTATTAAAATACAACTCTCAGCTCTCAGCTAAGCTCTAAGTTCTAAGTATTAAATTGACATCTATTAAATATACACATAATATCAAGCAGTTATCAAATTGGAGGGAAATCATGGTAGGCACAAAAGGTACTGAAAACATTGAATCTTTAGACTTTCCGATAAACGAAAAACTCCTTGAAGAATCGGCAAATCTCAAGGCTGAGCGCGATCTGATCAAAGAACGTATAGGAAAGATTGAAGAAAAAAGAAGCAATGTCACACCATCCGTTTACCAAAAGGTGAAATCAGATTATTCCGTCCGCTTAAAAGAAGCTACCGACGCACTTCTGGAAAAGAAAACCGACATTGATCGTGAGCTCTCGGCTTTGTATGAAGCACGAAATAAAATTACAGGTCAACTTGAAAGCCATAAACAAATTTTAGAGGAAGCAAAGTTTCGCAACATGCTTGGTGAATTTGATGATAAACAATTTAAGGATGAAAGTACACAGGCTTCTGAAAAAGTAAAAAAGTTTGAAAGAGTTTTGGCAGCTGTAAATAATAATGTAAGTAGATATGAGGCAATCTTTGGTGAAGAAAATGCAATACTAGAAGAGGATATCGACTTTGGCCTGCCAGCTGAAGGTGAAACCGGAAGAGCAACATCCCCAAGCATATCTGTAACAGGCCAGGAAGAAGATGAATACCTCGTTGGCGTGGAAACAGGGGATTACTTCGCAGCAGAAAACGAAAAAACCGATCGCGCCCCAGTTAATCCCATTGGTCAGCCAAAGATAGAGATAACATCCGGCGATAATAAAGGTGAGTTTTTTCCTGTAACCAACAATATGTCAATTGGACGCGCCGATGCTAACGCCATTACGCTGAAAGAGGCCAAGGTCAGTCGTCAACATGCTACGATCAAAGAAAAAGCCGGAGGCTTTGTATTACTTGATCTAAATAGTTCAAATGGAGTTTTCGTAAATGGCCACCGAATCAAGGAACACGTCCTATCTGATGGCGACGAAATCGAAATTGGTGATTTTAAGTTGAAATTCAGCTGTTAGATATCATTTCATAATGGTTAAAAGTCTTTTTTTATGTCATTTCTGTCCCTGCCTTCGCAGGGATAAACTCCGGCAGGAATCCAGAGGTTGTCAAAAAGACTGGATCCCCGCCCCCCGACTTCTCGAGGGCAGGCTTCGCGAGGATGACAATTAAAAAATTATCTTGGATAATATGGATTAGCTTTAGAGAGCTCTTCGATCTTTTCTTTGAATTCCTTTGTGATTTTTTCCGGTGGAACAATTTTAATAATCACATACAGATCACCTGTTCCCTTAGCAGCAAGCTTTCCAGCACCCTTTCCCTTAAGACGAAATTTTTGACCACTGGCGGTCCCCGGATTGATCTTCATCGAAGCAGTTCCAGTTAAAGTTGTCACATTTATTTTCCCACCCAAAACAGCTTCGTAGATTGTAATTGGGACTTCCACATATATATCCGATTCCTCGCGCCAAAAAGTTGGATGGGGTTTTACCTGGATACGAAGAAACAAATCACCAGCTTCGCCGCCGTTAATTCCTGCCTGTCCCCTACCTGCAACCCTTACCTTTGAGCCGTTATCGACACCAGCTGGAATTTTCACCGTAATGTTTTCTACCCTATTCTCACGACGAATAGACATCTTCCGGGAAGTTCCGTTAATCGCATCCATGAAATCTATTTCAACATCGGTATAAAGATCCTTACCCTTTTGCGGTTTTATCGCGGGGCCCTCTTCCGGTGCATACCATTGCTGCTGTCTGGTGGATTTTTTTCGATTAACACCCCCCATATTAAAAAGCTCTCCAAAAATATCGCCGAGGTTTCCAAAATCAAATTCAGGACCGGCACCGCCCCCCGCATTTTTCCGTTCCCACCTCATATTTCCAAATTGTGATGGATCAAAACCCTGTCCCTGCGCATATTGTCCAAACATGTCATACTGCTGTTTCTTTTTGGAATCGGACAACACATTGTATGCCTCGGAAATTTCCTTAAATCTATCTTCTGCGGATTTGTCTTTATTTATATCGGGATGATACTGCTTGGCCAGTCGACGATAGGCCTTCTTTATCTCATCTGCCGATGAGCCCTTTGGAACACCTAATATTTGATAGTAATTCTTCATGCGCGTTCGAGATATTCTCCAGTTTCAGTATCCACACGAATTACCGTACCATTCTCGATAAATGGTGGAACCTTAACTTTGAGACCGGTCTCTAATGTCGCTGGTTTGTTTGATTTTGCTGCGGTTGCTCCCCTAAATACCGGCTCAGTATCAACTATTTTTAGTTCCATAATTTTTGGAAGAGCAACACCTAACGGATTTCCTTCGTGCATTTCAACCAGCACCTTTGTGTTGGGGATTAGATAATAAACCGCATCCGCTAAAAGATCCCTGGAAATATGACCTTGCTCAAATGTTTCAGAATCCATGAAATAATATTCGTCATCTTGCTCGTACAAAAATTCCATTTCGCGTGTTTCCAAAAATGCCTTTTCAAGTTTTTCATCTGAATTGTAACGTAGTTCGGCTTGTGAACCTGTTTTTATGTTCCGCGCCTTAAACTGAACATGCGCCTTTCCCTTACCCGGAGTTACATGATTTACGGCAAGTATCTTTAAAAGTTCGCCATCAATAATAATAATCATACCCTTTTTAATTTGAGTCGCTTGCAACATTGTTCCTCCTATAATAGTTTCCCAACCTTAGCCTACCTCCCCCTAAGGGGGAGGTTAGGTGGGGGTGGAAAAAAACAATTACCACCCTCCCCTAACCCCTCCCTTAGGGAGGGGGATTAATGTAGCGTTACCTCTGGCGGTTTTTTGGTTACAATAGAATATTCTATTGGACGCCTTGCAAAAAAATCCTCAGAGACCCTGTGCCAATAATAGATCGCCGGCTCTCCATATTGCCAACTTAAGAACACCTCTTCATTATCCAGAAAGGAATAAAAGTTAACCATCCCCAATTCAATATCATCAACTACAACACCAAAATCCAGCATATCAAAATAGACATCGTTCATCTCATCATTTAGCATCTCTATTTTGCGATGAAGTTTTGCATGAACATAATTTTTTATCTCTTCAGCTTGATGATCCAAATCGACATCAAAACCCATCGCCCTTCCTCTTTCTACTAGCGCATCAAGTTCGGAACGCAATCTCCCGATCTCTCTGAAATAATGATCGAGAGTGGGGACAAGCGAGTTGGCCTCTGATAATGAAAAATGTTTTCTCAATTCATGCATAATTAATATCGTTTAGCGTTTTACGGTTACGATGTCAGTATCGTTGTACGTTAATCGGTAACGTCAACTTGACCGAATACCGATATGGGCTGCGTCACCCTAACCGTTGCCCTTTGCAACAGTGATCTCTTTCTGGGCCTGATATTTACCTTTTTTATCCGCGTACGAAGTTTCACAAACTTCATCCGCACCTATAAAAATTATTTGTCCTACACCCTCCCACGCATAAATTTTTGCCGGCAAGGGAGTTGTATTGGATATCGCGATAGTTGCATATCCTTCCCATTCAGGTTCAAATGGAGTAACGTTAACAACTATACCGCAACGAGCATAAGTCGACTTTCCATAACATATAGTAATCACATCCCTTGGGATCCTAAAATATTCCACTGTTTGCGCCAAGCAATAACTATTTGGCGGAATCACACAAACATCTCCTTCGAAATCGTCAAAGTGAACGTGAGCAAAGTCCTTTGGATCCATATGTCCCATCCCCTTGGGATTAAAGATCTTAAATTTATTTGAGATCCTAAAATCGTAACCGTACGAAGATGTTCCAAATGATATACCATGTCGAACCTGGTTGGGTTCAAATGGTTCTATCATCCCCCCCTCTGCCGCCAT
>CAZHVX010000020.1:0-7956 GCA_964536295.1 uncultured Pseudomonadota bacterium | reverse complement strand
CATGTCGAACCTGGTTGGGTTCAAATGGTTCTATCATCCCCCCCTCTGCCGCCATCCTTTTTATCCATGCATCTGATTTTACAGCCATCTTGTGCTCCTTTTTTTGAAACACCTGCCCGCCATCATATTTCTTTATAGGATGGCAGGCGGGGGATAAACACTGATTAACGCAGATTATTTTTTAGTTTAATTACCATGCTTGGCCGTAGAAAGAGCTAGCTCCACAACACTCATTGCCTTCTCAGAAAAAACTTCAATCTATCAGCGTTTATCAGCGTTCATCCTGTTCCGTTCCAAGTAGCCTTAAATATCAACCTATAAATATAGTCAAGAAGTACTTCAAATTTATTTAATAATCTGTTATTGATGGAATATGATTTTTAAAAATTGGCGCATAAAGCTTTGGATTTTCTCAATCTTAGCCCTCCTTACGCTAGCAGTCATAGGACTGTATGGCACCTATAGTCTTCCAGATGTTTCACATCTAAGGACAATAAATCCGACCTCGACCGCATTTATGGGAAACGACAGCAAAGAAATCAAGATTAAATGGGTAAAACTTAATGAAATTCCAGATAATCTAAAAAGGGCCATAATAGTAGCGGAAGACTCAAATTTTTATAGACACCCGGGGTTTAATTGGAAGGAGATCCTGCGTGCAGCAAGACGCAACTGGGAGGCTGGGAAGGTGATCCGTGGCGGCTCTACGATCACGCAACAGCTCGCAAAGAATCTATATTTGTCCCCAAAAAAGACCACCTGGCGTAAGATTAAGGAGCTCTTAATCTCCCTAAAGCTCGAACGTGAGTTGTCAAAGGATCGGATCCTTGAAATCTACGTTAATGTCATACATTGGGGTGCTGGACGATATGGGATAGCCAACGCCTCTAAGTTTTACTTCAATACCACCCCCGATAAACTAACAAAGGAACAGGCAGTGTACCTGGCCGCAATTATACCCAATCCAGACTATTACAGGACCAAACCACAAAGCGCCGAAAAAAAGGTGAAACACCTCCTAAGTAAGCTATGAAACGAAGGGTAGTACAAATCAAAAAAATGCAGTATATTTCAATAATTATTGACATCCCCGACTCTCTTTGTTAGTTTGGCGCAACTTTTTTGGGGGATATCCCTAATTGTGCAAGACGTTGACATCGACGTCTTTTGGAATTGTGCCGCTAGCTGGCACCGGATGTGAATTTGCTAGTGGTTAAATTGTAAATTACCTATATTATCTATACTTCCCGGCAATATCGACGGGAATGGGCCGCTAGCTCAGTGGTAGAGCACCGCCCTTTTAAGGCGGGAGTCGAAGGTTCAAGCCCTTCGCGGCTCACATAATGTCCCCATCGTCCAGCGGTTAGGATACGGCCCTTTCACGGCTGCGACAGGGGTTCGAATCCCCTTGGGGACGCACTTTAAAAAGCCCTTGATAATTCAAGGGCTTTTTTGTGATCCTAACATGCACTTTCGAACTTTTTAATTATTTTTATTGATCAAATTTACAATCACTCTGATCATGATATCTTTTTCTTTTGGAGTACTGATGGCAATCATCAGAGTTAATGCTACCAAGGCATTATCTGCCAACCTTTTACTACCATCTTCGTTATAAAGCAGATTATTTCTCTCTAAGAACCAAACAAATAAAAAGGCTGCAATCCGCTTGTTTCCATCCACAAATGAATGGTTTTTTACAACAAAATACAAGAAATGGGCTGCTTTTTCCTCTATACTAGGATAAACATCTTTCCCGTCTGCCCGTCCTTTTCCCTTCTTTTTGAACTATCCGGAATTTCCGGATAGTTGGGGCTTTGGCCAATTCACCCTCGCTGTAAACATTTAAAATATGCTCATTAATCGTTCTGATGTCCTTATTGAAAAGAGAAGCCATCTGCTTCTGCGTCAACCAGACAGTTTCTTTTACCAATTTGACCTCAATACTCGTGTCACCATGGCTGGGCTGATAGATAATTATTTTTCCCTTTAATCCCTTTGTCATATTGGTCTCCAATCTTATCATTTCTATCTGTCCATCAAATAACATCCTATGCCTTAATGGTCAATTTCATACAAGCATTTCGAAAACCTTCTACTAGGGGGAACACCCTGGAAGTTACAAGTTTTCCGACAAAATTTGATCTATTGCCTGATTCCATGGACAAGCCAAAACACCAGAATAACTCTTTGTATCGGGATCGTTGGAGATTAGGTATCGTTTAGAAGATTTAAAACTCGAACCAAGAGTCAAAAGTGCCTTTGCATGATGTTCATTGATTTTGTTTGCGGACTTTATCTCTATCAGCACGGGGGGGGTATTTC
Organism: uncultured Pseudomonadota bacterium; assembly: GCA_964536295.1. Classification (GTDB taxonomy): domain Bacteria; phylum UBA10199; class UBA10199; order CAZHVX01; family CAZHVX01; genus CAZHVX01. The sequence continues at coordinate 5,631 of CAZHVX010000020.1, read as the reverse complement.
CTCTCTCTATGATCAGATCGATTTCCAAATCCTCATTCACGCGAAGGTAAGAGAGTTTAAATTGCTTATCTTGATACGTTAAACGCCGATGGAATTCATTGATAACGAACGCCTCAAATAATTGCCCATATTCAAAACTCTTTGGAATAAGATCATAATCAACTTGACCAGCTAACGTTCTGGCAATGCCGGTATCAAAGAGATAAAATTTTGGCGCCTTTCTCTGTTGCTTTCTTACTGATGCATGGTAAGAGGAAAGCCGAAATCCAATCAGAGTATCTTCGAGGATATCATAGTATCCGCTGACGGTTTTTGGATCAGAATTGATATCTCTTGCAATATTCGAATAATTGATTACATGGGTATTCACCTGAGCTGCGACATCAAGAAAACGACGGAATGGCGGCAGGTTTCGAACTATCTGTTCCGTAATAATCTCTTCTTTTAAATAAGTCTCTGCATATGCTTTTAGAAACTTGGCCTTGTTCCCTTCGCTTTCAAAACTGAAGATTTCAGGAAGAGTGCCAAATTTGAGGGCTTCTTCAAGCGAAAAACTCTCGTTCAACTCAGGTAACGTCAGTGGAAATAAATTGTAAACAAAAGCTCTTCCTGCCAAAAGATTTGCCGATCCCCGCTTTAGCTTTCGTGCACTCGAACCCGTAAGAGCAAACTTAAACTGTTTCTCCTTAATCAGCTTATGGACCAAATCCAATAACGGGGGTGCCTTTTGAACCTCATCAATGATCACCCACGGCCTCTTCCCTCTGTAGGGTTCTAAGCGGTTCAGTAAATTGTCGGGATGACTGATTAGCTCGTTAGATAATTCAAATTCCAAAAGGTCTAGCAAGACTCTTTCATCGGCTTTGAAGATGTTATCAAGAAGTGTAGACTTTCCGGAACCTCTCGCTCCAAAGAGGAAAAAAGACTGTGATTTCGATATGTTAATTGTTCTTGGAAACATGACCCAAATTTTACACTATTTCTTGGGTCATAGTCAATAAAATTTTAAGATAAGTGCTCATTCACTCGCTTGCAGGATGTTCGAATCTATAACCATATGATATCACTATACTATTATAAATAAGGCGTTTTCTGCGATTGCTTTCGCGTATTGTTCTTTTTATTCGTATTTGTCCAGAATTATTTACTAATTCGCATTTCTTCCATTTCAATATCTTCCCTGAGTGTGCACCATTCCCTTTGAAAACAATCCTTACACCAGTATTTACAACCGAAGGTTGAGATCCAATTGCCGGGCATTTCAAGCCCCTCCGTTATAAGTGCTACGTATTGAAGGTAAAGATAAAAAACTTTTAGCGGCGTATTTTCATCAAGCTCGACAGCAAATCCACGCATTAGCATTTCTTCTTGCATGGCATTACATCTTTCTATTATTTTATCCTCATTTTCCGATGTCAGATGCGGAACAAAGTCTTTTGGTAAATGGAAATCCTCCATCTCTTTTTCACGTTTATCTATCACATCGTCTATTTGGTCCATCTCCGATATGGCAGCATCCATCTCCCTTTCAAATTCATCATATCCATCAGCAATGTCATTCGAATCATTCACCTTCATACTTCCCCCCGAATTTAAGTTCTTTCAATACCTCTTTTTCTAATCTCTTCACATCAGGCAATTTATCAGCCAACTCTTTTGGTAAATTGTGAGTTAAACGATATTCAGCTACGCCAACCGGTTTTTGGATTCCGCGAAGTGCATATTCCACCTCAATGCGCTCACGCTCGGCACAGAAAATAATACCAATAGATGGATTCTCGCCATCTTCACGCACGAAATCATCCAAAAGATTTAGATAGAAGTTCATCTTACCCGCATACTCAGGTTGAAAGGATCCAGTTTTAATCTCTATTGCAACTAGAGATTTTAGTTTGCGATGATAGAAAAGAAGATCAATAAAGTATTCTTTGTTTTCTAATTTAACTTTATATTGATTTCCCAAAAAAGCAAAACCATATCCCAATTCTAAAAGCACATCTTTAATTGCGCCTACCATCTTTTCCTCAACCTTCCTCTCTACTACCGATCTTGTAATTCCCAAAAAATCGAGCATATACACATCTTTCATGGCTTGGTCGGCCTGCTCCGCAAGGGTTTCGGGTAACGCCTCTTTGAAGGTATGTTGTTTTCGTGTTTTTAGGTGCCGTTCATATGCCCCCATCTGGATCTGATAAATAAGGACATTCCTGCCCCACCCAAGTTCTGCTGTGGCCCTAAGATAATACTCCCTGACAGCATAGTCTTTTGTCTTACTAAGAATGATGATATTGCTCGACCATGGAACTTCTAGCACAAGTTGTGCTAGTTTTGGATATCCCCGATATTCCAGGTATATTTGGCGCATCCGCCAAAGGTTGTGTGAGGAAAAGCCCGATGTGCCGGGGAACTCGGCCCTCAAGTCTCTGGATAATCTCTCCACTACTGATTTTCCCCATCCCAACCTCTCTTGTCTTTCCACAATATCCTCTCCGATGTGCCAGTAAAGGTCTAATAGTTCATGACTGGCGGCTCTGGACGCCCGAATTCGCGCGTTTCTGATATGTCTTTTTACCGTTTCGAGAAACTCAACGTAATTCTTATCATTGACACTGATTGGCACTTTGACATCCGACTTTATTAGTTTCGTCATGATTGGCTTCCTTCCATTTCGGTGCCTGATATTTTAATTTCTCACACCAATGGTGAAAATTTCTGCAACAAGTTGTTGCAGAATCTGGTAGTCACGATTGCGCAAGTCGTTATTTGTATGGCTATCTAAAGCACAATTTGTGCCAAAATAGTTTTAATTGATTAAATTTTCTAACTCTTTTGAATATAATGAAAATTTTGATTTGTTTTTGTTGAAACTATCTAAATTTTATATTGAGGTAATACAAAAAGGACAGCTTGTGATAAAATCCGGCCACCCGTGTTGCATTTTTTTATCCACACACAAGGCCAGCACCAGTAAGGGCTATTTCAAAAAATAATTAAAACACTATTTCCAAGAAAAACCCTGGATTAAATAATTACAGGCAAAGCTTCAACTTTGCCAACCCCTATTGCCCACCGTAGCCTTTCCTCCAAAGGCGGATCCCCGCCAGCCATCATATAAAAAAATATGAAGGCGAGCTGGAGCCCCTGGCTGCAAATTTTCCAACATATTGACAAAATAGATTGGACGTCATATAAGTTTCCTGTTTTTTGAGATCACAATTTAAAGATCTAGGAGTCCTATGTTAACCGCCGGAGAATGCTCTACCGATTTGAAGTGCAACAAGATTGACTGTGAAGCATGGTATCGGGCTGGCACTAAAATCAGTGAGGTAGTTGAAAAAAATTATCCACATTTTGAATCCATCTACCAAGGGTTTCATAAATATCCAGAACTCGCACATAAGGAAAAAGAAACCTCAATCAAGCTGGCCAACGAACTCTCCAATCTTGGATTTAGGGTTGTTCAAAATTTTGCGGGTTATGGTGTTGTTGCAATACTCGAAAACGGGGAGGGCCCAACCGCACTTATCAGAACGGAATTGGATGCGTTACCTATTCACGAAGAGACAGACGTCCCATACCAAAGCCTGATAAATGGAGCCATGCACGCATGCGGTCATGACGTACATATGACTATCCTCTTGGGAACCGCAAAGGTGCTCACAGAACTAGAAGATTCCTGGAGTGGCACAATTATAATGATTGGTCAACCTGCAGAGGAAACGGGGGAAGGTGCAAAGGCAATGATCGATAAAGGGTTGTTTGAATTATTTCCAAAACCGGATTATGCCCTTTCTCTTCATGTATCCGCATCAAAGCCAGTCGGTTCTCTGACATACAAAAAGGGATATTCCCTGGCCAATGTTGACTATGTCGACGTCATAATGAAGGGCACGGGGGGACATGGCGCCATTCCGGAGGCATCAATAAATCCTATTGAACTCGCGGCACAGTTTGCACTAAAATTAAAATCATTTGTAAGTGAAATAAACAAAACTGATCGCGCCGTTGTTTCCATCGGTTTATTTCAGAGCGGAACCGGATATAACATCATCCCCACCAAGACACATCTTCAAATGACATCTCGTTCTTACAAAGAAGATGTAAGACTAAATTTGGAAAGGGAAATACACGCAATCGCCGAAGGCATTGCTAAGGATGCCGGTGCCCCAAAACCTGAAGTGGATTACAGAAGAGGGGTACCATCTTTGTATAATGATCCCCAATTAGTTGACGAATTAATCCCGGTTTTTATAAATGTTGTTGGCAAAGATAATGTCTTCGAAACAAAACCAAAAATGTTTGGTGATGACTTTGGTTACTACGGTTATAAAACAAATATTCCGATCTTTCAATTTGGATTGGGGGTTCAGGATCCAGAAGAGAAACCGTGGCCACGGGCGCATTCTCCACAATTTGCCCCGCAATTTAAAGAGGCCTTTAAGATCGGCGTTATGGCAATGGCACAATCTGTTATTAAATTACAATCAAGAAAATAAATTCCCCTCACAACCACTTCTTTTTTCTGAAAAAGGCGAGCATTGAGGCAAAGACCAGGATCATGACGATCCAGATAGACAAATAGCCATACTTCCACCCCAGTTCCGGCATAAATTTGAAGTTCATTCCATAAACACCGACAATAAACGTTAGTGGAATAAATATCGTAGCAATTATCGTTAAAACCTTCATCACACTATTCATTCTATTACTGATATTTGACAGGTACATATCCAACATACCAGATAACAAGTCACGATAAGTATCTACTGTATCCATGATTTGTATTGTGTGATCGTAAACATCCCTCAAAAATAAATCCAATTTATCTGATATCAACTTTGATTCGACCTTTTGAAAATTATTTAGAAGTTCTCTTAATGGCCAAATGGCCTTTCTTAACATCAAAATATTTTTCTTTAATTTGTGGATTTCATGAACATTAATCTGTTCGGAATCTTCAATCAAGGTATCATCTAGAATATCAATCTTATCCCCTATTCGCTCTAATATGGCAAAATAATGATCAACTATTGCATCTATAAGAGAATAGGCCAAAAAATCCATCCCCATTCTGCGAATCCGGCCTTTGTTGTTTTTGATGCGATCCCTGACGAAATCAAAAACATCCCCCTCTTTTTCCTGAAATGTAATAAGATATTTTTCACCAAGGATAACGCTCACCTGTTCTGATTCAATTTCGTCCAACTTCTCATTAAATGTCAGCATCTTTAAAACAATAAAAAGATAATTATCATAATCCTCTAACTTTGGACGTTGTGTTGTATTAACAATATCTTCTTGAACAAGGGGATGGATTAAAAACAGTTCACCTATCTTTGAAACTACACCTGTATCATGAATACCATTAATATTTATCCATGAATCGCTGGGAGTTTTTTTGAATCTATCGAGGTCAACCAGATTATCAACTATACGATCCTCAACATCGCTTTCGCTATAATCTATCAACTCAATCGATATTTTCTCCGTTCTACTCTCACCGATATGAATCACCGCACCCGGCATTGCACCCAGATTTCTTTTGGACTGACTGAATAGTTTTTTCATAGCACTCCCTCTGATAGTTTTTCAACATTAGCCTACTCATCCCTTCAGCCAGAGGCTGATCCG
>CAZHVX010000019.1:0-20045 GCA_964536295.1 uncultured Pseudomonadota bacterium | reverse complement strand
ACTCTGGTGCAATTGATTATGCAACAAACAATAGAGATTTAGAAAAGATGGGTGGTCTTTATAAAGATATGCCAACTACGAGTAAAACATCGTTGATTGCATCGTTGTCAATATCCGGTATTCCGCCCTTAAGTGGTTTTTGGAGCAAATTAATTATCGTTGTTGCGGCAGTTCAGGCGGGTCGTATTGGTTTTGCTGCATTGTTGGTTATCGTTAGCATTATTACCCTGGCCTATTATCTTAAGGTACAAAAGATGGCATTCTTTGGTGAGAAATCAGTTTCAAAGGGTGCAATTGAGGAAGTGCCAAGACTCATGCGCACATCGATGATTGTTTTGGCGGTACTTTGTGTTGTATTGGGTGTTCTGTTAGTGCCAGAGGTGAAATCAATTGTTCTTGATCCACCAGTTAAAGTGCTAATGCAAGGTTTAGAATATTCAAGATTGGTTTTAGGAGGATAACGTGAAACGCGCAATTATATTTATAACAACATTTATTTTGTGGCTTCTTTTAACCTGGAGCCTTAACTGGCAACATATCGTGATAGGTCTTGCAGCGGCTCTTATCATAGCTGTAGTCTTTGGAAAGAGTGTTATCAAAAATCCCCATAAGTATGTTGAAGTAGGTAGATATTTTTGGGGTCTGTGTTATATCCCGGTTTTTATTTGGGAATGTATCAAATCGAATTTTGATGTGGCCTATAGGGTGTTACATCCCAAAATGCCCATCAACCCGGGTATTGTTAAAGTTAAAACAAATTTAACAAGTGAGATGGGAAGAACCTTTTTGGCAAATTCAATAACAATGACCCCTGGCACGTTGACTGTAGACATTGATGAGGAAGGCGGGTATTTATATATCCATTGGATAAATATTAAGGCAACTGAGGTTGAAGAAGCCTCTAAAAAGATTGTTGCAAAATTTGAGAAATTTTTAATTAAAATGTTTGATTAATTACGGTAACGGTTAGGGTAACGAAACCCGTATCGTTTTTCGGTTAGGGTAACGTAACCTTCACCGTAACCGATACGGGCATCGTAACCGTAACCCAACTCAAACTTTTGAAAAATATGAATACACTAATTATAATATTAATAGTAATGATCTTCGCTTGTTTATTTAGGGTGTGGCGCGGGCCGACCATCCCTGATCGCATGGTGGCAATTGATATCTTCGGCGTATTGGTGGCAGGAATTTGCGCACTCCTAGCAGTCACGACAAAACTGGATTACCTTATGGATATCGCTCTGGCGTGGATATTTGTAAGTTTCATCGGTACAATTGCGTTGGCTAAATACCTTTCAGGGAGGACGTTCGATGAATGAAACCATAGGAATAATTATTATTGTTATTGGTGTGGCATTTAATATATTTGGCTGCATTGGTTTGGTGCGATTGCCGGATGTTTATAATAGACTCCAGGCTGCAACAAAGTGTGTAACGCTTGGCACCTGTGGAATTATGTTTGGCGTCTTTATCATAAAGGGTTTTACAAGCCTGGGCATAAAGGCCTTGATAGCAATCCCACTGATTTTTCTGACACTACCAACTTCGGCACACGCCTTGGCACGCGGTGCGCACATTTTTGGTGTGAAGCTGTGGGATAAAAGTGTCTGTGATAAATACGAAGAAGATAAACAGGTAACCAGTAACCAGTAACCAGATGATGGAAACCAGAGCTTCTGGTTTCTGGCAACTGATATCTGGTTTCTATAAGTATGAAATATCCTAAATTACGCGAGTTAAGAGAGGCGATAATTGCCTTAATAAAGGGTCCATGTACGACCAAATATCCATTTGAACCCCACAAACCATTTGATAGATTTCGTGGCAAGCCAATACCGAATAGTGATGAATGCATAGGTTGTGAGGCATGTGCGAGCGTTTGTCCGGCAAAGGCCATCGAAATAATCAATGATGTTGAAAATTTGTCCAGAAGAATTGTTTGGAGTTACGATAAATGCATCTTTTGCGGCCAGTGCGAGGCAAACTGCACAACCGAAACCGGTGTGAAGCTATCTAACGAGGAATTTGATTTGGCCGTATTTGATAGAAGTACATTAAGAAGCGAGGTTGAAAAAGAATTGGTCATTTGTTTTTGCTGTAACGAAATAATCGGAACAAAAGAACAGCTTTTATGGTTGGCAAGAAAGTTGGGGCCGCTGGCCTATGGAAATTTTCCACTAATTTTAGCCACGCAAAATGAATTGCAAATTGTAAAAGACGATAAATACAAGGTTAATGAAAAACCTGGCCGATCGAATATCTTTAATATTTTATGTCCAAGGTGTCGTCACAAAGTCGAATTGGTCGATCAGTATGGTAAATAAAACTTGCACCGAGATACTTCAACTAACGGGAAAACTTAAAAACAGAGTTGCCATTGTTGGGATAGGTAATACCATTCGTGGCGATGATGGCCTTGGCCCCGCACTAATTAATCGACTTAAAGATGAACGACGAACCCTTCGACTTCGCTCAGGGCAGGCGACGAACCCTTCGACTTCGCTCGGGGCAGGCGACGAACGACTATTGTTAATAGATGCCGGTGAGGTTCCAGAAAATTATCTTTGTAAGATTGTGGATTTCAAACCCGATACGGTGTTGCTAATAGACGCAGTGGATATAAGGCAAGCACCAGGTACTACAAAGATGATTGCTCGGGATGAGATATCAAATTATGGTCTGTCGACACATAACTCATCTTTGAGTTTGGTTATCGAATACATAAGCAAAGAGATAAATACAGACATCCTCCTTTTGGGTGTCCAATCTGGAGGTAACGAGATGTTTGCCGAAATCTCAGCGCCGGTATTACAAACTATCAATGAAATAGCGCAAGCTATTCAGGAGAAATTCAATGCATGAATTAGGAATAGCCCAAGATCTCTTTCATGTTGTGAAACAAAAAGCCTGTGCGGCTAAACTTACAAAGATAAAGGTGATCAAGATAAAGCTAGGCGTGGCCTCTGGCATCGAGGAGAGTTTCCTCATCCACAGCTTTGTCGATCATCTTTTCCCCGGCACAATCGCAGCGGGTGCAAGGTTAGAGATCATCAAGGAAGATGTGTCCGCCAAATGTAAGGGTTGTGGCGCAAATGTTGAGATCCAAGAGGCGCCAACCTTTGCCTGTCCATCTTGTGGTGGGGTCTCTATGGAAATTGGCTCTGGACGTGAAGTCTATATATATGAGATAGAGGGCGAATGAGTGGTCAAACCAGGGTCAGAATCGATGTGAATGGACGAGTTCAGGGTGTTGGATTTCGTCCAACGGTATATCGATATGCACTTGAGAGGGGCCTTGTTGGCTGGGTATCAAATACATCTCATGGGGTCATAATTGAGTTAGAGGGAATATCAGAATCGGTAGATGACTTTATCGAAACGCTAAAATCAGCCCCGCCACCACAGGCCAAGATAACAGATATTACAACTCGCAATTTACCACTTAAACAGGATAAAAAATTTGAGATTCGTCCAAGCGTTGTTGCTGCAAATGCAAAGACACAAATTTCAGCAGATATTTCCACATGTTCGGATTGTTTATCTGAGCTTAAAGATTCCAAAGATAGACGATATGGTTATCCATTTTTGAATTGCACTAACTGTGGCCCGCGTTTCACAATCATAAAAGATATTCCTTATGATAGATGTAAAACAACGATGGATGAATTTAAGATGTGCCCCAAATGCCAGGCTGAGTATGATGATCCATCAAATCGGCGTTTTCATGCACAACCCAACGCCTGTTACCATTGTGGACCACAGTTGACTCTAATTAAGAGTACCACTTTGACACCCTCTACAATGGAACGTCCCACGTCCCACGTCCTACGTCCAAGCGCGCTAGCTTCAACGTTAGAGGTTCTTAGGCGTGGTAAGATTGTTGCAATTAAGGGTTTGGGTGGGTATCACCTAGCGTGTGATGCATTGAATGACGAGGCCGTACGGAATTTACGTAGTAGAAAATTCCGTGAGGACAAGTGTTTTGCACTAATGGCCGCCGATATTGATACAATTAAAAAATATTGCCACGTATCGAAGGAAGAGGAAGAATTATTGCTCTCTTACAAACGTCCAATAGTCCTCCTTCGGAGGAAAATCCCAAATCCCAAATCCAAAATCCCAAAAATTGTTGAAGACGTAGCCCCCAACAATAAATATTTAGGTTTCATGCTCCCTTATACACCTTTGCACCATCTTTTATTTACGAATAACGAACGACGAACGACGAACGACGAACCGCGAGTTTTAGTAATGACAAGTGGCAATACCTCTGATGAGCCAATCGCATACAAAGATCAGGATGCATCAAAGCGCCTATGTCATATTGCGGATTATTATCTAACGCATAACCGTGAAGTTCACATGCGCACGGATGATTCGGTATCCAGGATATTCTCCACTACCGGCAAAGAGTCTATAGTCAGGCGCTCTAGGGGTTATGCCCCATCGCCGATTAGGGTCCCCTTTAAATTTAATCACCAGGTGTTGGCCTGTGGGGCTCATTTAAAAAACACATTTGCGTTGGCACGTGATAATGAAGTTTTTGTAAGTCATCACATAGGTGATCTTGGAAACTTTGAGACCATCAATGCGTTCGGTTCAGGTGTTAAGCATTTTGAAAAATTGCTAAATATCAAACCCGAAGTTGTAGCTTGCGATCTTCATCACGCATACTATTCCACAAAGTATGCAAAAGATCTCTCAACTCTCAACTCTCAGCTCTCAACTATTCCAGTCCAACATCACCATGCGCATATTGCCTCATGCATGGCAGATAATGGTTTGACTAATCGTAAGGTTATCGGAGTTGCCCTTGATGGAACCGGTCTGGGTACAGATGAAAAGATATGGGGTGGCGAGTTTTTGGTTGCCGACTATAAGAGTTTTGAGCGTGCGGGGCACTTTAAGTATGTTCCATTGCCGGGTGGGGAGCACGCAATTACAGAGCCTTGGCGGGTTGCGGTGAGTTATCTATATCAAACATATGGTCCAGAATTTATTAATTTGGACCTGGATTTTAATAAAAGGCTGAATCGTGATACATGGCTCATTATGGAGCGGATGCTACAAAATGATTTCAACTGTCCGCTGACATCAAGTGCCGGGCGATTGTTTGACGCTGTATCATCACTCATTGGACTCCGGGATGAAATAACATTCGAGGGGCAGGCCGCAATCGATTTAGAGATGGCAATAAATTCAGAGTGGAGACCAGAGACCGGAAACAAGGGTTATGAATATAGTGTAGAGAAGATAAATGGCGTTTATATTATTAACCCGGATTCAACTATTAAGAATATTGTAGATGATTTGCAAAAAGGTGTAAGTACACCAACGATATCAGGAAAGTTTCACGCAACCCTTGCCAACATCGTCCTTAATATGTGTGAAAAGATTTCAAAGGATACTGGACTAAAAGAAATTGCTCTAAGTGGCGGGTGTTTCCAGAATATGCGCTTACTTAAGATAACATATAATATACTGGTCAATAAAGGGTTTAAGGTATATATCCATCATCAGGTGCCCGCAAATGATGGCGGTATCTCCCTTGGCCAATGTGCAATTGCAATGAATAAATCCAAGATCCAAGATTCAAAATCCAAGTTTTGATATTTTTAGATTTGGAATCTTGGATTTGGAGTTTTTAACGACGAAGGAGTTAAGTGTGTGTTTAGCAATTCCAATGAAGATAGAATCGATTAATGGCGACTACGGTATAGTTAGTACGGATGGGGTAAAACGTGAAATCGGTTTGATGGTTTTGGATAATCCACAAATCGGCGAATATGTTTTAGTTCATGCCGGATTTGCAATTCAGAAAATAGATGCCGATGAAGCACAGAAGAGTCTGGCAGTATTTAAGATGGTGTTTGGTGGTAACGTTGATCCGCGCTGATCCGCGTTCACATCTGCGTAAATCAGCGTTTCAAAATAGAATGAAATATATAACCGAATATAGAGATAGCAAGATAACGCAAGGCTTGGCGAGGCAGATAACCAGATCCTCTCAGGGTAGGGAGCTTACCTTCATGGAGGTGTGCGGTACGCATACAATGGCTCTTGCAAAGTTTGGCATAAAGGACCTTCTGCCAGAGAATGTCAGTCTTCTATCTGGTCCGGGGTGCCCTGTCTGTGTTACACCTAACGATTATATCGATCGCGCTATTGCGCTATCCAGATGCAATGATGTAATAGTTACAACCTTTGGTGATATGATGCGCGTCCCGGGCTCAACTTCTTCCCTAGAAAAGGAGAGGGCGTCAGGTTGCAATATCCAAATGGTTTATTCCCCCCTTGATGCCCTAAAAATTGCAAAAAAATATTATGACAAGAAGGTTGTTTTCTTATCGGTGGGGTTTGAGACAACAATTCCAGGAATTGCGGCAACAATAATTGAAGCATTGCGTTGTCATTCTGAGAAGTCCACTGTAAGTGGACGACGAAGAATCCAGAGTGAACAATCTGGATCCTTCGCTAATGCTCAGGATGACATACATAAGGATACAAATAACTTCTTCATCCTCACGGCAAATAAGGTTGTGATTCCAGCCCTAGAAGCACTTGTTCAGGGCGATCTAAAATTAAATGGATTTATTTTACCCGGACACGTCAGCACAATAATTGGCGCCAAGGCGTACGAAAATATTGCTAATAAATATCGCGTTCCATGTTCCATTGCTGGATTTGAGCCGGTAGATATGTTAAGTGCGATACTTGATCTTACAACGCAGGCCGTTGCAGGTAAGCCGGAGGTCTCTATCAAATATAGACGTGCGGTTACATTTGAGGGGAACGTTAAGGCCAGGAGTCTTATATATGAAGTCTTTGAGCCGTGCGATGCAATTTGGCGAGGGATTGGGACGATCCCGGGTAGTGGTCTTGAACTGAAAGGGGCATATAGAAATTACGATGCTAGGTCTCAACTTCCAGTAGTGGTGGAACAAACCATTGAACCAAAGGGATGTATGTGTGGTGCGGTTTTGCAGGGCTTGAAAAATCCACCCGATTGTCCACTATTTGGAAAATCGTGCACACCTGAAGATCCAGTTGGCGCATGTATGGTTTCAAGTGAAGGAACATGTGCGGCCTGGTTTAAGTACGCTGATTCACGCTGATGAGAACGCGGATATTCGCTGATTGCTTTGAGGTTATTATGACAAAATATTTATATGAGGATCTAACGTATGAGATAAGAGGAGCCCTGTTTAATGTATATAATGAGTTGGGACCGGGATATAAAGAAAACGTTTATCATAATGCCTTAGTGGAGGAATTTAAAGCAGGACATTTGTCTTTTATCAGTAAGAAACGAATAAATATAATGTATAGGGAACAGGTTGTTGGTCTATATGAGCCAGATTTTGTAATAGACGATAAAGTTTTATTGGAAATTAAGGCGGTGCCGGCCATGCCCAAAATATATGAAAAGCAATTATATTATTATTTAATGGGAACTAATTACAAACTCGGTCTTTTGGTGAATTTTGGCGAAGAAAAATTAGTGATAAAAAGACGTATTTACGAAGAGGCCAGGAAAAATCGGCGGTAATCAGCGATGGAAAAAAACAACAATAATAGATATATGAATATCAGTAAGGATCAGCGCCAGAGAGAATCGGCGATAATCAGCGCCCAAAAAAATCAGCGTATATTATTAAGCCATGGCAGTGGCGGTAAATTAACGCATGATCTTATCAAAGATGTTTTTGCAAAGCATTTCAAGAATGAATATCTTGATCGGTTGGATGATTCCGCAAAGATATCCCTGGCAAACCAAAACATTGCGTTCACTACGGATTCTTATGTTGTAAAGCCGATAAAATTTCCAGGTGGAGATATCGGCAAACTTGCAATATGCGGAACGGTCAATGACTTGGCGGTTGCCGGCGCCAAGCCACTATATCTATCCTGCGGATTTATTATAGAGGAGGGTTTGGAATTTTCCCTATTGGAAGAGATAGTCGCCTCGATGGCAAGAGCCGCGCGCGATTGCGGGGTTTCGGTGGTTACAGGCGACACCAAGGTTGTCGAACATGGATCGGCGGATGGTTTGTTTATAAACACATCTGGCATTGGGATAAAAAGTGAGGGTGTGGAGCTTGGGATCGATAAGATCCAGCCCGGTGATAAAATTATCATCAATGGCAATATAGGTGACCATGGTATGGCAGTTATGGCTGTACGTAATGATCTAGGAATTTCATCGAAGATCATAAGCGACTGTGCCCCCTTGAATGACTTAATTGATAACATTCTCTCAGCTCTCAACTCTCAGCTCTCAGCAATTAAATTCATGCGCGATCCAACCAGAGGTGGTCTTGCAACAACCCTGTGCGAAATAGCTGAGGGATCTAAATGGAATATAGAGATCTCTGAAAAAGATTTACCTATATCCGCTGAGGTGAGGGCGGTTGCCGAAATTTTAGGAATCGATCCACTTTACTCTGCCAACGAAGGTAAGGTTGTTGCAGTTGTATCGAAGGATGCCGCCGACATCGTTTTAAATGCAATGAAACAAAATCCCTTAGGCGAAAATGCCCGTATAATCGGAACCGTGACAAATACCCAAGGCGAAAATGCCCTTTTAAGAACCGAAATCGACACAATAAGGCAGATTTCCATGCTAACTGGTGACCAACTTCCAAGGATTTGTTAGTAATTCGGTCAGTTCTTGACTTATTTTCCAACGATGTTAAACACATAACAACGAATAATCACCAGTTTTACGGAAAAGCACATAGGTTTTATGAGAAAAAGCTTTCCAATGTATATTCTAATGCTAATTTTTTTTATTTCATGTATACCAACCTCCTTATTTGCATTTGATGATTATGGTTATAAAAGCCAATATGAATTAAAACTCCAAGTTGCTGAGAAAATGTTCTTTTTGTATAGGCCGGAATTTCGTATTAAGGACAACTTTGGTGATTTCTACTATTTCCATCAAGAATTTGAATTAAAAGAAAACTATTTGGAATGGCTTGATATATCCGCTGCCTATAAACTTGCCTATGTTGAAACTGGCTCCGATTGGAGTTGGAGGCACAGACCTCATTTGAATTTTAATGCCAAGACAAATGCTGGCGGCCTGTATTTAAATAATAATATTAGATTTGAGTTCAGACTAAATGAGCCTGAGGGGCGGGTTTATCTCTACAGGAATAAAATGGAAGCCAGCTACTTGTTTGAAAACAGATTAAGACCATATTCATTCGATGAGATTTTCTTTAATATAAATGATTTCGATTTTAACATGAATAGGGCAGAGGTCGGCTTGTATATTGGGATAACTGAGAGAACAAATTTTGCATTGGCATATCAGTTGGAAAGCGCAGAAGATTCATCTGGCTGGTCTCATACAAGTTTTCTTGTTACGCATCTCAACTATTCATTTTAGATGGGAGTGTATTGACAGTTGTTATGATAAAAGGCAACAGGATGAACGCTGATGAACGCTGATTTTAATATGTTTGTGATTATCCTTATTAAATATAGTTATCAGTGTTAATCTGCGTTTATCCTGTTTCAAATTAAATTGTCTTGACAGTGCTATTTATAAACACAGGGGGTAATGTGAAAAGGCTTTATATATTTCTAATCGCAATCATTTCTGTAATTTTAATATCCATTCCTACGCCATCTCATGCAATTGAATTTTTAACCGATCCATCTGAGGGGCTTGGATACGAGGTCGGCGGGCAACTTTTCTTTCCGCAACTTCATATGAATGACGCTTTTTATAAAGATTTTGCGCAACTCAAGATTCAATATGGCAGCTCAGATAGAGGTGGCCTGGATTACACGATGATCCGTGCGGAAGAGATCTATGATCTTGTACTTTTTGATTTGGTTGGTCTAACCATCGGCATTATGGGGGAGGGGTACATCTCTGGTAATGCGGCTGCTGCCGCCGCTGGCAGTTATATGGATTGGGATCTCTGGTTAAGGCCGAAGGTCATCCTTCTGCACGTTGATAAAAGCAACACAACGGTGGGCTTTGGTTTGGGCCTAAGGTTTGATGATATGTATGGAAATGGAAACCCACGCGGTCCGGTTTTCATCTTCGACCCATCCTTTACAATTGCGCAGGGTCTTATTGATTCGTTAACCGCCCAGGCGGAATTGGGGTGGGAGTTATCCACCAATACAAATAAAAGAGATCACTTCATTAATTGGAGGATGGCCGTATCGTATGATCTGTATCGTTCGGATTATATCGAAAAGAAGATTCCTTTGGCTATTAACTTTGGCTTTCTGCTTCATAAAGATATTAATAGCACGGGTGTTGCCGGGGATTATAATCTAAATTTGGGGGTGTTCTTTTCAAAGTTTGACCGTATCCAGACCGGCATGGATGCCATTATTGGGTTGACGGGCAACTCTCACCCAGATTACTACATCGGCAGTGTATTCGGCTATCACTTCTAAGCCAGGATGATTCTCAACAAAATTAGGGCAGCATCTTAGAAAAGGTTAGCGATGAATTGGACGACTTGTCTGGTCACGCCAGATTCTTCTATATTAACATCGCTTCGAAAGAAGCTAGCACCATTATATTGGTTTGCTACCTTTTCCGATAGATCTTCAACGGCTGTTTCAAGACCCGGTTTTGAGTCATAAAATACACAAGCCTCACTGTATTTCGGAATCTCGGTACAGGATTTGACAAAACCGTCACATGAATTGCGCGTTCCATTTTGTACATTTACACATGCCTCCCACATACTTGCCTCCTTTGTAAAAAGTGTTTATCTTTAATAAGCTCCAGTCTTCCATTGCAACGAATGTGCCAATATAAAAAAATGCGCAAAGCCTTTAAAATCAATGTTTTACAGGGATTGCGTTCCCAGAAATAGTGATATTTTCTTGCAAATCAGTTTTTTTGTCCAGAATCCTGGAAAAAAAAGTCTCATATTTTGGACAATAACCTACCCAAAATTGAGGGCGATCCCTGATTAACAAGTCTTACCCATTTTTTGTGCTGTTGTTCAGCCTTCAACGCTCAACTAAATTTACATCATTGGCTTGCAGTATGTAATGCAGCTTTCCATTACTGTGCAACCGAATCCCAGGTACTGAACTTCACATTTTCTGGTTGACGCATAAGGTGGCCTGGTTCTGTCTGAGACGTTTCCAAATAGTGTTGCAAAAAATGATGACCAACCACTTGCCTCACTCAATTTGACTTGTCCATTATAAACGCTTTTGCCGTTGTATTCGTCGGCGATTTTCTTTGCTACGTCCTCGTAGGCCTTAAAGGGATCCGGTTTTGAATCATAATATACGCAGACCTCATCGTAATCCGGGATATCGGTACAGACTTTGCCATAATCACCGCATATTCTGTCCATTCCATCGAACACGCTTCCACATGCCTCCCACATATTTGCCTCCTTTTGTTAATAAAAATTTGTTTTTGTAACAGGATAAACGCAGATAAACGCTGATGTTTTTTGGCTGAATTACCAAGATTTCCTATAAACAACAAATAATCCCGTTAATTCAGTCGAAGAGAAATATTATTTTATCGGTGTTCATCAGCGTTCATCCTGTTTCATAATCTAAAAGGGTGTAGCAACTTGTGTGCCAATTATGAAAAATAATTTTTGTTTTAAAAATAATGGGTTGGATGTTTTGATGAAGAACTTTTTTTTCGATTATTCATTTTCATAGAATAAAAATCCAGAAAGTTGGAAATATATCTGAAATACGGGACAGATATTCAGTGATAATGCGGGGGCTTGACTTTTGCTGATAAGATCACTATATCCGCCAAGTATGGTTGTTTACGAATTAATATGTGAGTCAGGGCACGATTTTGAGGCCTATTTCCCCAGCTTTGAAGCGTATCAAATGCAAAGGTCCAATGGATTGGTGAACTGTGCTGTTTGCGGAACAGTCAATGTGGCGATAGTCCCAAGGGGTAAGGCCATATCGGTAGTGTCCAAGGTAGGAGAATCGCAAGAGTCTATTAAAGCCCCCCATGTAGATCCAGTTACATTTATAAAATCGCTCAATCACTATGTTAAAAAGAATTTCGAAGATGTTGGTGAGCGTTTTCCAGAAGAGGCCCGTAAAATTTACCATGGTGAAAAGTCACCAAAAAATATCTACGGTAAGGCAACCAGCGAGGAACGGGAAATGCTTCATGAAGAGGGTGTCCCGATCTTTGCCGTGCCTAATTTACCCGAAGAGGTTAATAATTAATGCCAGGACTAGGTACGATAGCTAATGCCGCCGCAGTCATTGCGGGATCCCTAATTGGGTTATTCCTGTGTTGTAAGGTGCCTGAAAGGATTCATAGTACGATTATCAAGGCGCTTGGCTTGCTTACGATAGGTATAGGCATCAAATTGTTCCTAGAGGGTCAAAACATCATACTTATAATGTTAAGTCTCTTAATCGGGGGCCTTGTTGGTGAAATATTAGAGATCGAAAAAAGGCTCGACTCTCTTGGTGCAAAATTTAAGAAGATAATAAAAACAAATCATCCAACATTCATTGAAGGTTTTGTGGCCACCACAATTGTTTATTGTGTTGGACCCATGGCTGTTCTTGGAAGCATTGCCGATGGAATAAGTTCACAACATGATATACTTTTTGCAAAATCAATTTTGGATGGCGTTGCATCAATTGGTTTTGCAGCTGGTCTAGGCGTTGGGGTTTTGTTTTCATCTATTCCAATTATCCTTTATCAGGGGTCTATTACCCTAGTGGCATTTTATGCCGGTACCTTTTTGACGGATGTCATGATTGCAGAGTTGAGTGCAACGGGTGGATTGTTGATCATAGGGATTGGTATTAATTTAGTTCGTTTCCTACAGAAGGAGCGCAGGATCCCCGTTGGTAACCTTCTTCCCGCCATTGCCTTTGCTATTTTGTTTGTGTGGATCAAAGGACTAATTTCCAACTAGTTGAATTTGTTGGTTTTTATTTTAGCAACTTAAATTAAAACCTGCCGATATGTTAGATACCTAATAATTAAGGAGATTTTATGGCTATATCCGGGATAAGAAATAACAGCTCTAGTTGTCAGTTGCAAAAGATTGATGCTGCCAAGGGTGCACTGGTTTCCAAGGGCTATGAAAAAGTTGATGGCAGGAAAGCTTCGCTTTGTCCAACAAGACCTAACCTTCATCAAAGTGTTACTGCAAGAAAAGCTTCCAACTCAATAATTTACCTATTATCAGAAATAGAAGCTAAGCTTGAGAAGGTGGATGTAGAGATAAACGAAATCAATGCAATGCTTCCCAAATCGTCAGTTGATAAATTGAAAGATATCAGAGAAAAAATATTAGCCATTGCGGCTTCAATTAGAGCTTGTGAAGGAGACCTCAAGGAATTAAACCAGATGGCAGATAATTTTAAATTAGATGCCGATCAGATGAGAGCTTTGAGCGAGATTCAAAATAAAAAAAGAGAAATTAAAGAAAAGCTGAGTGCGGTTGGTCAAGAAGCTACTCGCAGAATCATGCAATTAGATGAACTTATGCGTATACATCTACAGATGAATGTTTTAGAGGAAAACATTAATGTAGTAGAAGAGAATGAGACCTCGATTGTTGGGGCCATGGCTGATATAGGCAGTTTTTTGCAAAATCTTAAAATGGCCACAAAATTTTTAGAAAAGAATTGTTCTTATTATCCTCAAAGGGCTAAAATGGTGAAGGGAAGATTGGAAGAACTTGAGGTAAGGATCAATAAAATAATTCCTAATAAATAGTCTATAGAGTTTGTTTCAACTCTCAAATTTCAACTCATAGTTAGTGCTTCCAAGCCCCAATTTTTCAGCATATTTAATGTGAAATTCAGCATCTGCCGATGGTTGAACCTTCTTAAAAAAATCGTAGCCCGCCTCTTTATTGATCAAGTCAATCGATGCCTTATCAATTGCAACGGGATCCATGGATGCAAGAATTCCAATGTCAGGTAAAAGCGGAGCTTCCTGGCAAGTCAGACAATCGCACTCCTTTGTGATATTGTTAACAAAATTAAAGTAGAAAACAGGTTTGTTTTTTACGGCCCCAAGTGCGTACTCCACTGCCTTTTCACAAACCCCCATCGCTGGCGTATCCCATCCAAGATCGAAAACCTTCTTTGGACAATAATGAATGCAGTCGCCGCAACCAACGCATTTGGATTTATCCATAACAATTTGTTTTTTCGTAAGAGCTAGTGCACTAGCTGGACAATGCTCAATGCAAAGACCACATGCAGTACAAAATTTGGCTTGCATTGTTGGGGTCGCATCGCAGTGCATCTCAAATTTACCAGGACGGGCAGCGCACCCCATTCCAAGGTTTTTAATAGCACCTCCGTAGCCGAAAAGAAGGTGCCCCTTGGTGTGGGAGAGGCAGATCATTGCATCTGCATTATGAATGGCCCCGGCAATCTTTACTTCGGTAAAATGGTTTTGATTTATCTCGACATTAACATAATCCTGACTGGTAATGCCATCGGCTATGATTACAGGGGCCCCGATTCCTTCAGGTTTAAATCCATGTCCGGCCGCCGTTTGCAAATGACTTACGCCATCCGACCTGGAGCCCCGATAGATGGTATTTGTATCGGTAAAAAAAGGTTTGCCCTTTAATTCCTTAACCGCTTTTGCAAAATATAAGGCGTATTGAGGCTTTATATAGGCCTTTGTGCCCTTTTCGCCGAAGTGGATTTTTATCGCGACAAATGTGTCTTTTTTTATAGACGCATTTAAAGAGAGCTTCTCAATTAATCGTGGAATCTTTTTATTCTCATCCCATGGAAGGAAATATACCTCGCTTTTCTTTGACATGGATATCTTTATAGACTACAAAAGTGATCTAGTACAAGCAAAAAACGTTTACGTTGTTTAGGGTTTAAGTAATGTTGAAGGGGGGGCAATAATGGAATTAAAACAGACATTGGACAAAATCGAATCATATCGCGATGCGATGATTCAGATGCAGAAAGATATTATCCCAATAGAGGCGATTACCCCCGTTGATGGTGGATCGGGTGAGCTGAAAAAATCGAAATTTTTAGAAAAAGCATTGAAGGAATTCTGCGATGAGGTAAAAATCTATAATGCCCCACACAAAGAGGCCGAGGGTGGCGTGAGGCCTAATGTCGTTGGGATAATTAAGGGAAAAGACACCAGTAAAACGCTATGGATCATGTCACATATGGATGTTGTCTCTGCCGGGGATCTTTCTGAATGGAAGACGGGCCCATTTGAGGCCGTGGTAGAAGATGGTAAAATTTTCGGACGCGGTTCCGAGGATAACCATCAGGGTCTTGTGGCCTCATTTTATGCCGCAAAGGCAATCAAGGATCTAAGTATCGTTCCAAATTATAATATTGGCCTGCTTTTCGTGGCGGATGAAGAATGTGGCTCAGGCTTCGGTATCAAATACCTTTTGGCGGAGCATAAGGATATCTTTAAAAAAGAAGATCAGTTTGTCGTGACCGATGCCGGCACAGAGGACGGCTCATTTGTTGAAATAGCAGAAAAGGGTATCTGCAGATTTAAGACAACGGCTGAAGGTAAGGCAACACACGCTGCCTTTGCCACCGAAGGTATTAATGCAAATCGCATGATGACGCACTTTGCAATGGAGATCGACAAGCTCCACGAAAAATATGATGAGAAAAATGATTTTTTTGATATTCCTTACACAACATTCGAGCCAACTCAAAGATTGGCAAATGGGGTAAGTTTCAATACCGTTCCGGGTAAGGAAACTCAGTCTTTTGATTTGAGGGTGATCCCGTCATACAATCTTGATAGCATCTATGCGGATGTTGAAAGGATCGCAAAGGATATAGCAGACAAATTTAAGGGAAAGATTATCTTGGATAAACTTGTTTATGATCAGCCGGCCCCGGTAACGCCAAAAGATACGCCATCGGTTGTTGCATTGAGTAAGGCGATTAAGGATATCTATCAGGTTGAACCAAAGGCCTCTGGTTCTGGTGGCGGAACGGTGGCGAGATTTCTAAGGCATGCCGGCTTCAAAGTGGTCGTATGGTCCAAGATCGATCAGACCCTCCATAAGGCAAATGAGTATTGTCTAATAGAAAATATGGTGGGTGATTCCAAGGTGTTAGGCCAGGTTGTTTTAACGATTTGATACTCAAGTTCATCCTTGATTTAATTAAATAAATTGGTATATCTATTCGACTTTTTGGTTGAGGGCACAGAGTTTTTAAACGCAGAGAATGCTGAGATCGCTGTGGTCTCTGAGATTTTTTATGTTTTAGAATTAAGAAAACCCAGAGACCTCATTGTTCTCAGCATTCTCTGCGTTTGTAAACTCTGCGGGCTCATAAAACTCATTATACGAGGAGGAAATGATGAAAAAGTACGATACGGCTAATATTAGAAATATTGCGCTTATTGGTGGAAAGGGCGTTGGGAAAACTTCCCTTGTTGAGGGTATGCTGTATACAGCCAAGGCAACAACGCGTCTTGGCCGTGTTGACGAAGGCACGACCATTATGGATTACGATCCATTAGAGGTTGAGAGAAAACAAACGATCAACTCGAAGGTTGTTCCATGCGAATGGAAGGATTGCAAGATTAACATTATTGATACTCCGGGCTATGCCGATTTTATCGGTGAGGCTGTTTCGTCAATCTGGGTCTCCGACGTTTCCATGATAGTTGTCGATGGTATTGGCGGTGTGGATGTCTCTACAAAGCGTATGTACGATTACGTACAAAAATTTAAACGTGCCGGTGCATTTTTCATCAACAAGATGGATAATGAACGTACAGATATCGATAAGGTTATGGACTCCATTAAAAAGGTTCTAACCTCCTCCGCTACACTTCTTCAAATTCCTATCGTTGATGGTGGTTTTAAGGGGGTGGTGGACCTTATCAATATGAAGGCCTACCTAGATGGTAAGGAAGTGGATATTCCCGAAAACCTTAAGGCAGAGGCCGATTCGAAGAGAATGGAACTGATGGAATCCGTTGCGGAAAACGATGAGGCGCTATTGGAAAAATATTTAGAGGCCGGCGAAATTTCGGAAGACGAAATGAAAAATGGTTTGGCAAAGGGTATCGCTAATAGTCAGATTTTTCCAGTATTTGTAGGTAGTGCCTATGAAGATAAGGGGATAGATGCATTCTTGAACGCAATTGTCGATATATTACCTTCACCAATTCATTCTATGATTCCAGAGGCCACAAAGGGAGAAGAAAAGGTAGAGCTGAAGGTTGATTCTAATGCCCCTTTGGCTGCATTGGTATTTAAAATGAGTTCCGATCCTGGTATCGGAGATATCTTTTTCTTTAGGATGTACTCTGGTTCAATTAGTTCGGGAGATGATGTCTTCAATGTCAATGAAAGAACAAATGAACGTTTTGGACATGCGTTTGTCATGAAGGGCAAGGACCGTATTGAGATCGACGGCGTTGTCGCGGGTGATATCGCCGCGATCGCGAAACTAAAAGTTACAAGTATCAATAATACCTTGGCGACCAAAGATAATCAGATCAAGTTTGGGGACATGACATTCCCAAATCCAGTGGTCCCAATGGCTATCAAACCAAAGACCAAAAAAGATTCAGACAAGATGGGTGGTGCTTTATCGAAGCTTACTTCCCTTGATAGAACAATCAAGTATCACGTAGATAGAGAGTTTGGTGAAACTGTTATTACAGGTATGGGAGATATCCATATCGATATCATGGTGAAACGTTTGAAGGATAGATATGGTGTTGAGATCGAGATGGGGAAGCCGCGTATTCCATATCGTGAAACGATTACAAGAAAGGCCGAGGTTCAGGGAAAACACAAGAAGCAATCTGGTGGTCATGGACAGTTTGGTGATTGCTGGATCCGTTTAGAGCCTATGCCAATGGAAAAGGAATTTGAATTTGTTAATGCAATCACAGGCGGTTCGATTCCTTCAAAGTATCTCCCGGCGGTTGAAAAGGGTATCAAAGAGGCGATGAAGAAGGGCGTGTTGGCCGGTTATCCTGTTGTTGGCATCAGGGCAACCTGTTTTGATGGTTCGTATCATGATGTCGATTCATCGGACATGTCTTTTCAGATTGCGGGTTCAATGGCATTTAAGAAGGCACAGGAGGCCGCGTCACCGCATCTTTTAGAGCCGATCTTGAAGGTTGAAACAACCGTTCCATCCGATTTCGTGGGTGATGTTACCTCTGATTTCAGCTCGCGTCGTGGAAAGGTTTCATCCATGGATCATATCGGAGATATGGGTGTAGTTAAAGCCACGGTTCCCATGTCAGAGATGGATAATTACTCCGCTGCGGTTAAATCTATCACTTCAGGTGCAGGAACCTTTACGATGGTATTTTCGCACTATGAACCGGTGCCACCACATATGGCTCAGAAAATAGTCGACGAGGCCAAAAAGGCGCAGGAAGAACAAAAATAAAAGTGTGTCATCCTGAACGAAGTGAAGCCTGCCTGCCGGCAGGCAGGGATCCAGAGTGAACGCCGGGGATTCTTCGCTACCGCTCAGAATGACAAGGAAGGTGTGTCATCCTGAACGAAGTGAAGCCTGCCTGCCGGCAGGCAGGGATCCAGAGTGAACACCGGGGATTTTTCGCTACCGCAAAAAGATGATTTAACAGGTTTCACCCTTTTTAGGGTCCTTGGGGTTGTATCTTTCCCCATCCTTTTTTTCATTATATTCTGGAAGAATATTGTAGGTTGCCTCAATGTTTAAACCCATAACGGCATCCTTAGCGGCGGCGGCAAAATAGCGAAAGCCGTAGTTGTTCTCCATCCGGTATTTTTCATAATTTAATACAAGTCCATACGCCACCAGATAAGACATCGGATTTCCCATTAATTGTCTGGCATACGCATCGCCATATTTTTTGGAAATCTTAACAAGCGATTCATGCATTATTTTGATTCCCAGCTGTGCCTTCTCTGGAGAGAAGAGCTTTCTTGGGTCAAGTTCGCCAGGATCGGTAAATTTAGCCGCGATCTCCAAGACGTGTTTATCCTTTGATGATCTAACTGCCGACAGAAGTTTTGATATTTTTACAAATTTATCCTGATATTCTTTTAGTGCCAAAATTTCATCGGGGCGCGTTGCTTTATTTTTTGCCATTGTCTTTGGAAGGATATCTCTAAAATAATCTCTACTTGCCAGTGGATCGTTTAGGTGTGGCGTGCCAAGGCGTCTCATGTAGCGATCGCCCATCTCCCACACATAAACAAGGGATTGTGGTGCGTTATCTTTTGGGTTGCAGGTGAAAAAATGGGTTGTGCTTTCTTCCGATACAAACTTCAACTTTTTGTAATCCTGGATGTAATGTATGTAATCGTTGGTGATTATCGTGCCCAGCTGTCCGCCATATGTATGATAGTGGCCGATCAAAACCAATAGGTTCAGCTGGTCTTGTTTGCTCATCCCTTCAGCGCCACCCATTGCTTCAAAGGTTTTTATAATATTTTGAATCAGTTTGGGATTCGTCCATGGGAGTTTCTGTTTTCTGCCGTTGAAATTCATCTCTATTTTTTGACCATCATTTGCGTATTCAGCGGCCTTCTCCAAAATGGCCCGTATCCACGGATCACTGTAAAATTTTTGTAAACTAGGAGATATGGCCTCTTCACCCATAAAGGATATAGAATCATTATTTTCTTCGATAGTTGGGTCCTCTTCGGTGAAATTAAAACCCTTTATCTTAAATATATTCCCCTGATCGACCATTGCCTTTAAGAATGGGATAAAATTTTCTTTAAAGTCTACCTCTGGTGCGTCAACGCCGGAGATCCTCATATTATATTTAACCTCAGGGAGGTCACAATCATCTGATTGTTTTTCTATTATTGTAATGGTGTCGGGATCGTATGCCCCTAAAAGTGTTATTTCGCGAGGCTTAGGGGGTGTTTTGAAATATTCTTCAATGCCATATATTTGTGCCAACGCCAGTCCAACGGCTTTTTCATCAGCACGTTTGGAGCTCCAAAATCGTCTGACAAATCCTGCGACTTCAAAGGTTGATATAGAGTTCCATTTATTAAATTCCTCAGAGGGTTTTGCAATAAATTTATCATCTGGGA
>CAZHVX010000018.1:16301-20301 GCA_964536295.1 uncultured Pseudomonadota bacterium | reverse complement strand
GATTTGACTAAATGGTGTCGATTGTAATGCCGGCCTCTTCGAAGTACTTTTTTAGGTTCCCTACGATACGTGCCTCAAGTTGTCTTACTCGCTCCTTGGTGATGCCATATTCATCGGCAATATCCTGCAACGTGCGTGGTAAGTCAGATAGCAGGCGTTCACGGAAGATTTTCAGTTCTCGATCATTCAGGTCTTTTGCAAATACCTCAAACTTTTCCTTTAAGATGTTCTCGGATTGCTGCTCCTGAACCTGTACCTCGGGCCCAGATTCATCTATTGGCAAAAATTCCTTTAACATTACCTCATGGGATCCACCAATCGGTTGATCTATGGCCAGTTCCGGCTCTGATAAGCGTTTATCCATCTCGATAACCTCGGCCTCAGATACCCCTAAACGCTCCGCAAGCTGTTTAGGGCCCGCGTAATAGCCCATAGATTCGATCTTGCGTTTTTCCTCCATGAGGTTGTAGAACAATTTTTGCTGATTTTTCGTAGTTCCAATCTTTATAAGACGAAAATTGTCTAAAATGAACTTCAAAATATAGGATTTGATCCACCATGTTGCGTATGTGGATAGCCTTGTGCCCCTATCTGGATCAAATTTCCTTACCGCCTGCATAAGGCCAACTGTTCCTTCTTGAACAAGATCCAAAACGTTGTGATATGCAACGCGATACTCCAATGCGATTTTGGCAACGAGCCTTAAATGAGACGTGACAAGCCTGCGAGCCGCTTCAAGATCTCCAGTTTCACGATATCTTTGCGCTAGTTCAAGTTCTTCCTCTTTGGTCAAGAACGGATACTTCTGGATTTCCTGCAAGTATTTCTTTAAAGAATCTAATTTAACTAGTTGATTTTTCATCTAATATTTTCCCCGTTTTTTGGTAACAGGGCTCTGGTTACTTAAGGAAGCTCTGAAAAATGTTCTACAACGTCATCCCCGCGAAAGCGGGGATCCAGAACTTGCTAAAATTGCTGGATCCCCGCTTTCGCGGGGATGACGTCCATTTAATTTTTCAGAGATTTCTTAAAGGTATAGACCTTTTTACCAACGATGACATGTGAAACCTTGCCTTTACAGTTCCATTCATCGAAGGGACAGTTGCGCGATTTCGAGACAAATTTTGAAACATCTAGTTTAAATTCAGCATTAATGTCGTGTAATAAAAATTCTGCGACACTTCCGACCCCAATTTTGCCCTTATCGATACCAACAACTCGTGCAGGACCACTTGTAAAGAGCTCTATAAGCCTTTTTAACTCGATCTTGCCCTCTTCTACCAGCTTCATACACACCGGAAAGGCCGATTCCATTCCAATTACCCCAAAGGGCGCCTCAATAAACTCCTTTTTCTGATCTCTGATCCCCGCCTGCCTCGCCTTGGCTCGCATGGCGGGCAGGTCTGATCTCTGACCACTGGTCTCATGTGGCGCATGATCCGTTGCGATGCAATCCACGGTTCCATCGTTGATCCCATCGATGAGTGCCTGTCGATCCTTTTCGGTTCGAAGTGGCGGATTCATCTTAAGGTTGGATATGTTGTCGCATGGTCTGGTTTTTGTCATTGCGAGTCCGCCTTTGGTGGGCGAAGCAATCTCCTGGGGATCGCCACGCCCCTCATGGGGCTCGCGATGACAGGCTTCAATATCATCTTCAGTTAACAGCAGATGATGCGGGGTAACCTCACATGTAACCTTTACGCCGCGTTTTTTGGCCGCCCGAACAAGTTCAATGCCTGTGGCTGTGGAAACATGCGCGATATGTAGTCTTGCACCGGTTTCCTCGGCCAACTTAATGTCCCTCTCGATGATAGACTTTTCGGCTTTTTCCGGAATTCCAGGCAAGCCCAACTTCTTTGCAACAGCCCCATCGTTGATGACACCATCTTTGCTGATTGATTTATCCTCTGGATGAGAGATGATTAAAAGATTCTTTTTGGTCGCAATCTCAAATGCCTTTTTCATTACATCTTTTGAGCTGACGGAGTTACCATCATCGGAAAAAGCGATAACTCCCGCATTTGCCATTGCATCAAAATCAACCAATTCATTTCCTGCGATATCCTTTGTGATTGCGCCAACGATCTGTACATCTATCGGCGATACTTCCTGTACGCGTTTTTGAATTTGTCTAACAACTTTCACATTATGAATTGCGGGTTTTGTATTGGGCATGCAAAATATCGTTGTGAAGCCACCCTTAAGTGCGGCCTTGGTTCCACTCTCAATATCTTCCTTGTATTCAAAGCCTGGCTCACGTAGATGAACATGTAGATCAATAAATCCGGGGGTTAGGAGCAATCCGGAGGCGTTTATTGTCGATTCATCATAATTGTTATTCCCGATAGAATTGTCATTCCCGCGCAGGCGGGAATCCAGTCTGTCTGGATCCCTGCCTTCGCAGGGATGACATTCTGAGATCTTCCCATCCTCAACAACAATATCGTACCTGCCATCAAGCTTTGATGCAGGATCGATAACGTGAGCATTGATTATCGTGAGTTTGTTAGATGCCATATTACCTTCAATTTTTCCAAAACGACCAGGCGTATGCGCTGATCTGGTATTTTCTTTGCCCATTCTTTGGCTTTACTGATTTTAAAACCATTCTTCAAATCAATCTCAGGAAAATGTGAAAATTGATTCCCTCGCCTGCTGGATAAATAAAAACAATCTATAAGCGCCTTTTCAGGCGTAGCTATAAGATAAGTGTGGTTCTTTGACCAGTCAAAACCATCAAAAAAATCCGGGGCAATCTGATGGATGTAAAACGTCCCAACGGATGTTGTTATCTTCTTTGAGTGGGCGGTTGATGCAATAGTAATAGCTTGTGGAATTTGACTTATGATTCCATATTGATGCATAGCGCTTGTAAATGAAAGATAAGATTGATGATGTGTTTCCAAAAAAGGTATAACCATAAACTGATTGAACATCCTGTCATGCACCCTGCCCCACAGGCCGCGTTTGATTTTTCCTATTAAACCTTTTTGTTCCAATCTGTTTAGTTTTTGATTTGTCGAGGAAGTAGAAGAGGCTGTTAACGCCGCAATTTCCTGGGTCGTAAAGACCAGACGATTTAGCGTGTCTATGGCTTTTAATATATCCATATTATTTACTCTTGTAGCTTTTTCATTAACTCTGCAACTTTATTTTGCATCTCTTCCCAAACTTCTTTGTTTTTATAATAATCCTGATCCTCTTCACTTAAGTAGCTAACTACGGCATTTTTATAGTTTTCATAATCTATCGAAAACAGCGCACTTGAAGCTTCTCTTAATACACCTTTTTTTATACCTTTTTTCATATCTGAAAATTGATTTATTACTTGAGGATATAATGTAAAAATATCGAAAACGTCTCTAGCCTGCGTAACAGATCTTTGCGCTAAGGCAGATATCTTTTGTAATACACCTAATTCAGGTAAGTAATGAGAAATTAAAAGTGGCGGTTGCTTATATTGTTGTAATATATTCGAATCAACACTTTCTACTTTAAATTTATTTTCCAGTTTTCTCTTAGAAAACTCAACTTTTGTAAAAAGATCTTCGCGTGCTGCCGTAATTAGATGCACCTTGAAGCGTTGAACCGTTTCCGTTTGCTTGGCTGATTTTAAGTTTGGGGGAATTATTTCATCTATTTGATATGGTTGCAAATTTGTAGTTAGGATTTTTGAATTTAATATATCCATCACGATGTCTTTTAGTTTAAAAACTTCTATATCTTTGATATCAAGGTCCATGTCCTCAGAATATCGAATACTCTTAAAAAAGAATCTTAAGTTGCTTCCGCCTTTTAGGGCATAGGTATTGGGCTTGAGGCGTCTTGTTAGATGCCTTAAGAAAATGAGATGGAAGATCTCTCTTTGTTGTAGTGGTGTAAACATGTTATGTATTATAGTTTATATAAACATAAATTACAATACATAATTATTTTATGTTTAAATTAGTTAATATTAACTTAACTTGTTGATATTTTAGGACTTTTCACTCTAGAGGGG
>CAZHVX010000018.1:0-16291 GCA_964536295.1 uncultured Pseudomonadota bacterium | reverse complement strand
AGAGGGGATTGTAAAGAATGGTTTGTTGTTGACTAGTATTGATATATATCTGGATAATCGTAATTATATCTATATTTTTAATAATAAGATTTCGACAAATCCAGGGAATCAAGGAAAACTGAAAAAGCCTGATTGAAATAACAAACTGCCAGCACCCTTCCGATTCGCGCATAATCAACATCCAACCCATGCTCTCTTAATATTCTAAATGCCCAATATTGAAGTGTATGCATAGCACTTTTATATCTTCCTACTAGAGCATCCTTTTCGGCACATTTTAAATAGAAATTTTGCACAGAAGGAAAAGTTGTTGGTCACGTCCCCCCCGAAACAGTACAAACATTGACAAAACCGTTGTCATCTTCGCCTTTGGCAAACTCTGTTAAGCTTGCCCTCGAGAAGCTTGTCCTCAAGAAGCTTGTCCTCAAGAAGTTGGGGATTGGGGATTGGGGATCGGGGGCGAAGATCCAGAAGTGAAATCAATGTTTAAAATATTTTATTCACATATGGATTCCTGCCCGCCATCATATTTTTGTAGAAGGCAGGCGGGCTCGCTAAATAATATTTATTCAAGGCGAGAATGACAAATGAATAGTTTTTTAGAGGTTTTTATTTGACATATGGATCGGTGATGAATTTGTGGATCTCGAAGATCTTTGCAATCAATGCAACGCGCGTCCACATTCCATTTCGTTCCTGGCGCCAGTATTTTGCGCGAGGATCCTTGTCAACGGAAACCTCGATTTCAAGGCGCCTGGGAAGCGGATGCATAATGATCGCATCGTTCTTTAAGATCTTTAAATGTTTTTCCGTGAAGTGAAAATTCGAATAATCAATTCCCTTTGATTCAGAACCATCATCGTACTCATCCTGAATTCGTGTCATGTAGATTGCATCAACCTTTGGAATTACATCCTCAAAATTATCAGTTTCATGAAATTTAACATTTTGTTTTTTTAAATCGGACCTGAGATCCTCCGAAATTTTTAACGCTTCAGGAGATACAAAAAACAGCTCAACATCTTTAAAGTGTTTCATCATGCGGGCCAGCGAGCGAACGGTTCTTCCACGTTTAACGTCACCGACCAATGCAATCTTTTTGTTGTCAAGGCCAGAATCCTTTCTTTTTTCAAAGGAACGTCTAAGTGTATAGATATCTAAAAGCGCTTGCGTTGGATGTTCATCCTTACCCGAACCGCCATTTAGTATCGGGACGCGACGTGGGGTCTCGTCCAGTAACTTGGCGATTTGTTCGGCCAGGCCCGCCTTTGGTGAACGCATAATGATCAAGTCAACATAGCTTGAAAAAGTTCTGATCGCGTCGTCTGCGGTTTCGCCCTTTAACTCGGACGATGTATTTGGATCCCTGATTTCAGATGTCTGCATACCAAGGATCTGGCACGCATTTAAAAAAGACAAGAATGTTCTTGTGGAAGGTTGCGTAAAATATAGCATTGCGCGTTTGTGAGATAATAGTTCTCGTAGATAATTTACGCCTCTTTTGGATCTTGAAATTGTACGAATCTTGTTTGTGATATCATAGAGTTCATCCAGAAGTCCCCTGTCAAATTGATCCGATCGTAGGCAGTGAAATAATTTTTCTGTCACTTGTCCTCCATTTATAAGAAACATCCTCTCAGCTAAGCTCTCTCAA
Organism: uncultured Pseudomonadota bacterium; assembly: GCA_964536295.1. Lineage (GTDB taxonomy): Bacteria > UBA10199 > UBA10199 > CAZHVX01 > CAZHVX01 > CAZHVX01. Next base: position 14,637 of record CAZHVX010000018.1, on the reverse strand, counting down.
CTCTCAGCTAATTTATCCATTTTCCAAAGCGTTCCCAACGAATTCTTCCATTTTCCTTATCCAAAGAAAGCCATATAAACATTGCCTTTCCCTTGATTCGATCATATGGGACTGGGCCCCAGACGCGACTGTCAGAGCTGTTGTCGCGGTTATCACCCATAGCAAATACGTGGTTTTCTGGAACCGTGTACGTAAAATCTCTGTGAAGGATGGTTGGTTCATATTGAACCAGATATTCGGCGTTGTCGTTTTGCTCTGCTTGAATATCGAAATATTCCCAATAGGGATATTTTGCAACGTGATCAATTGTTTTTGCGCCATCAATTTCCAGGATATACTGATGGTGCTCAGATTTTTTTACATCAACTGCGATTCTTTCAAGTTTTTTGCCATTTACATAGAGATTGGTTTCTTTAACTTCGATTACATCCCCCGGAATGCCGACAACTCGTTTGATGAAATCCCTTTGTTGAATCATTGGTTTATCTATGTCATCTGGGGTTAAAAAGATGATAACATCCCCCCTCTCCGGGTTTTCGATCTCTATAAAATGCTTTTCGGTAAAGGGGACCCTTAAACCGTAAATGAATTTATTCACAAAAAGATGGTCCCCCACCATCAAGGTTGGGATCATTGATCCAGAGGGGATCTTAAACGCCTCAATTACAAACGAGCGGATAATTACTGCGATAATCAACGCAGTGATTAATGCCTCCGCATATTCACGAAAGGTTCCTTTTTTCTTTTTTACGTAGTTTGGATCTGTCGTTTGTGAGCGTTTTTTAAAAAACATATTTGCGAAGAAACCAGAAACCAGTTACCGGTAACCAATTACCAATTACTAGTTACTAGAATTGAATGATTTAATTAACTATTATATCTTTTTAATCCTCTAAGCATACTCGTAATCTCACGAGTTAAATTTTTCAAACGCCAAAACTTATCTTCTTCTAGTATGTTTTGCTTTTTAAGAATTATAAACACCGAAACACATTCTCTCGCAGAATCTGATGAAATACTAAGAAATCTGTTCCGCTCTTTATTTGATGTCTTATCATTTCCTTCTGCAATATTATTAGCTACAGATAAACCAGCTCTAATCAGATTGTTTCCTATAGAATATTTATACTCATTTGGTAAGTTATTTACAATTTTAAAAATTTCATCAATCAAACTTAATGTCTTTTGATAAACATCTAATTTTTCAAAATCGTACTCAAATTTCTTAATCATGATTTTAGTTTTTCACTTAATTGCTGGCAACTGGTTACTGAAATCTGGTTACTTCAATCATTGTTCGTTCAATACCACAATAGCTTCGGACTTTTCTTTACTGCTGAATTCATCCAGGTATCGCTTTGCCTCATCTTTTGTTGCAAAACCGCCAATGCGTACCCGATACCAGCGGCCACGATCTGGGATGTCCGCAATCATCATGAATGCGTTGTAGCCCTTTACCTTCCATGTTTTTACCGACTTATTGGCCTCTGCAAGTTCGGGAAAGGATCCAATTTGGATCGAATATCTCGCATAATCCGCGGATTTGACGCGTACCATCTCATGTTTGCCGGAATATTCAATGTCATTTACTTCCGATGCTTTCTCAGTATTATTTTCCGGAGTTTTAATTACAACTTTTTCTTCCCACTGAGGAGACCTCTTTGCAAGGGTTTCTTTTTTAAATTTTTCATTTTCTGCTTCTTCTTTTTCTTGCTCTATGTTGGACTTATGCTGTTCCTCGGATAGAAGTTCTTCTACGCGGGCCTTGAGTGAGGGCTTTCTTGCAGACTTTATGATTTCATCCGCCATTGCCTTGATCTCAGGATCGGCGGTGGTTAGAACCTTCGATTCCTCAGTTTCTGCAGAATACATAGAATCCCCAAGGTTTAAAAACTCGCGTCCGTATTTTGCTCCCAAATAAAAAACAAGAACAAGCGCGAAGACTTCCAAAACCAGCAAAGCAAAAAACTGACCAAATGTGAATTTACAAAAGTGATTGTTTTCTTGATTGTCTTTATAACTCATATATTTGAAACCGCGGAACTTATGCGGAACTTAGCGCCGAACTAATGCGGAATCATTATAATCGATTCTGCATGGTTCCGCGTTATGTTCGGCGTCAGTTCTGCGATTTTTCCATCCGTTCAGGGGCCGATATGCCCAACACATCAAGGGCATGTCTTAGCACAACCTGAATATTTTTCAATAAGTATAACTTAGACTCCGTTATTTTTGCGTTTTCATTAATGAAGCGATAACGGTCATCTGACCGCCCCTTCGTATAATATCCTTGGAACTTTTTGGCAAGCTCTAAGAGATAAAACGCCAGTTTATGGGGTTCTAAGGTACTAGCGCAATCCGCTATTACCTTTGGGTATTCCAGTATAAACTTGGCCAGTTCCTTTTCCTCAGGGAGATTGAGTAAGGAATGATCAACATCCTTGAATTTTGGTTTGAAACCGGCCTTCCCTGCCTTTGAAAAAACGCTGTGGATTCGGGCGTTCGCGTATTGGATATAGTAAACCGGATTTTCCGAGCTCTGTGTTTTTGCGAGTTCAAGATCAAAATCAAGTTGAGCGTTGTGTGATCTCATCAGGAAAAAATATCTGCATACATCTTTTCCAACCTCATCAACGACATCTTTTAATGTTTCATATGTGGCCCTTCGGGTTGACATCGAAACAAGTTCGCCACCCTTGATTAGATTTACCAATTGAATCAATATTGTTTGCAGATCATCCGGGTCGTGGCCTAATGCAGAGGCCACGGCCTTCATCCGCGCGACGTAACCGGCATGATCTGCGCCCCAGATATCGATTACCTTATCAAAACCGCGATCGAATTTTTCTTTGTGATATGCAACGTCCGCCGCAAGATATGTTAATGCGCCATCCTGTTTTCTTAAAACGCGATCCTTGTCGTCACCGAAATCCGTTGTTTTAAACCAGAGGGCGCCATCTTTCTCAAAGGTATGGTTTTTCTTATTTAAAAACTTTAGAGATTTTTCGATTGGCTTGGGATGAAGTGTTTTTTCATGAAAGTAATGATCGTGAACGATTCCACAATCCTCGAGATCTATTTTAATTTCCTTTAAGATCAGATTGGCAGCGTGCTGGCCGAGTTCGTAAATGGCCTTATCTTCACCCATATCCATGTAACCTTGCGCTTTTTTTGTGTCTATTAACTCCTGTGCGATATCGGATATGTATTCCCCCTGATAACAATCCTCTGGAAATTCTATTTTTTCTCCGGATCTTTCTTTTATGCGAAGATAAACGGATTTGCCCAATGTGTTCATCTGGTTTCCGGCGTCATTTACGTAGTATTCCTTTTCAACGTAATGCCCCGCAGCCTTCAAAATGTTTGCAAGGGTATCTCCAAAGACCGCCCCCCTTCCATGACCAATGTGAAGTGGGCCCGTTGGGTTGGCGCTTACAAATTCAACCTGATATTTTTTCTTTTTGGTTCCGATAATCTTTGGGATGTCAATCTTGAAACCCTTAAACAATTCCTTTAACTCTTCGATATATACAGAGGTCTTTAAGGTAAAGTTGATAAAGCCGGGGCCAGCTATTTCGATGGATTCGAGTATGTCGTCCTGAATTTGGGAGACGATAATCTGGGCGATATCCCTTGGCGCCTTTTTTTCGGGCTTGGATAACATCATGGCCACGTTGGTAGCAAGATCACCATGTCCTTCAAATTTGGGGCGCTCAATCGTGAAATCGGGCATATTTTGGAGGGCCAACAGCCCCCCTTCTTTTGCCCGCAGGAGGGCCCCTTCTATTGTTTTTTTAAGCCTGATCTCTAACATAGTTTTATTATAACTAAGATTTTGTTTTTTGACAGGATTAACTGGATTATTCTGGATGCTGGATATATAGGATTCCTATCTAGTATCAAGTATCCAGCGGTACACGCGGCAAATAATCCTGTCAATCATGTCGAAACAAATTTACACGGATATACACTAAAATCCTTGTAATACCAATACAAATCCTCAGCTCCGAATAGTTACAATATTAGAACCATCCCATATCCCCCAGCCTACAATTATATCATCCAAACCTTTGCCGCGATGGGTATATCTATACTTTGTTCTTGGCCAATCAGGAGATTGTGAAAAACCATGATCCGATGAAATAATTAACATCTCATCTTTTGGTATAAGTTGTATCAAGGGCATAAGCTCTTCCTTTAATATTTTTTTAACATCTTCACAAACATTGCAAAGGGGCCTTGCAGTTGAATGGATCAAGCGATCGATACCGTCAAAATTAATTACCCTTACCTTAAAACGGGAAAACAAATCATTGATTTCTTCTTTTCTCTCCGAATAAATTTGCTTCCCTAACCATATTCCTTCTTTCCGGCCCAATAAGGATTTAATTACTTCAACATCACTGTTACCGAAGAGATGCTCACGCTGACCGTCGGTATTCTTTGCCTTCTCGGATCTTACGAAATGTAATTCACCCGGTTTTTCATTTATCACATCCAGGAGAATGGGCCACATATCCCACCTTAAACCGTCTATTAAAAACCATGAAAACGATTCTGCACGAGCCGACAGGTTTTCAAATGTCGGCAGCTCACCCTCAGGTAAATCCCCCAGGACGTTTTTAAATAAATTATGTCTGGTTTCGAAACGATCTTCGAGCAAAGATAACAACCCCTGCCGCAGCCCTAATCGCTCACTGCCTGTCTCCTTTATCCAACTCCAATCGGCCGTCAATCCGGATCCCCAACGCAGAAGCTTTTCTGTATCTGCGGGCGGCTCGTCTGAATTCATCAGACAATCAACCCGGTTATGAAATTTGGAAATTTCTTTGGATGGGCAGGTAATTTCAATCGGCCAAAGATCAGCTTTGGCCAATCCCTCTTTTACAATGGCCTGATAAACCTGTGAATACTCATCTGCCTTCAAATCTTCCTTACCAAGCATTGATTTTAGACCATCCATATCCAGGCCCTCTAAAACCGGCAAAGAATTGTCCAGGAGTTCTGATTCATCCGCCAGACCGACATCCTCTCCAAGTTCACTGAATTCCAGGTACACGTCTTCGCCCGACAAATCACCCAGCCAGTCACTGAATATTTTTCTTACCTTTGACAAGGAAAGGCGCCGGCCGATCAATAACCGGCTTAAATCCTTTAACTGCCTTTTCACCACCTCGATCCTTCCTGAAAAGGCCCTCTTAAGCAAATCGATAAGCCGGGGAGAGATAATATCGATTGCCTCCTCACAGGTCATTCCCCTCTTTAACCGCTTTACAAAATCCCTCAAGAGGTTCACATCCTCCGGGCGATTGTCCTTTTCAGCGGCTATTAGGGCAATTACGCGCTCAAGATTATCCGGTAATAGTATCTCATTAAGATATTCATCAATTCCTGCCTTGGTTAAGGTTGTAATATTACCGGCATCCGCCACTTCAATTGAATCACCTAATTTAAAACCACACTCGCATCTTGGATTTATCTTAAGCTGACCGGCAGGCGATAACCGGCAATGCCCGGACAATGTCTCGTTCAACATCTTTTCTATGGATAATGGAGTATTAACCACCGACATGTGAGGTATTCGCGACAGCAATTCAAGACAGCGGAATTCAGGACCCGCCTTAATTCCTTTCAATGGTTTAAACCTCTCTTCAGACATATTCGCCGAATGGGCCCTGCAATAGGCCTCTATATAGGATTGTTGAAATTCAGTGAAGGCAAGAAAGTGGGAATTGATATTTCCGCCAAAGACCAGTTCGTCAATTCTTTGTTCCGTGTCCAACAACTCCTGTTTTTGTTCTGCCAATTTTGATTCTTTTGGAACGACCACATCTTTCAGGTAGCGGCTTACCCTAATGTAATCCTCCGCATGGTTTTCAAAAAAATCCGTTAAACCGCCCAACTCCCCGACAATCTCTGTCAGCAGTGAAGGCTGACCATCCAGAAAGGCAATCAAACCATGGTACGACCCTTTGGAAGTCTTAACAGAATCGGCAGCGGCTTGAACTTTTTTAGTTAACATACGAACCCGGTCAAAGTCGAATTGGTCAAAGGCCGGCAACTGGCTCAACTCATGTGTCTTTTCTAAAATATAGGCCAGTTTTTTCAAAACAGCATCCTGCCACTTGACCAACCTCTCCCAGATAATCTGCTGCTGGACAAGTGAGAAATGTTCCCAATCGATATCCTGTGACAGATATTCATCCAGCTGAAGTGCGGCATGCCACTTGGGCTCCAACAATTCGCCATAGCTTATCTGTTCTGCCTCCGAGACATTATTAAAGGTAACAAGTTTTGCCGGTATCCTGCGTCCCTGCTTTTTTAGTTCAATGTGTCCGGCCCGAACCAGCGCCAGGATTAAAATCTCGAACATCTCCTCGTTCAGTCCATATTTTCCTTTGATAAAGTGTGTCCTGGCATCGGCAAAATCTATGTTCCCATCCTTTAACATCTCACTGAGTTTTCCGATCAAAGGATTGCCGAATGGATCCAGATTCATAACAAAAGACGAACCAGACATCCGGCACAGACCCATGGGCATAAGCACACCCTCGATTACCAATCTGGTATTGGTTTGCTTGGCCATGGCCAGGCCGATCCTTCCCGGCTCCAGGATGGCTTCTATAAGGGGTGTTAACCTTCGACGGGAAATAAAATCGATCTCAGGGGCTATCTGTCTGAACAAGGGAAATCGCTCCTCCAGGGCGCCTTGAACCGGCCCGGCAATTAATCTTTCCAACGGATTGTGTGCAGCGTCGCTGCCCGGCCCTGGAACGGCCTCACTGCCGGCGGTGTAAAAACGCCCATTTTTGTAGGCATCTTCTATCAACCGGATCACCTCCCTCTTTTCCTGTTCCAGCTGTCTCCCGGCTTGATGGGCAATATTGGTATCCTCACCCGACCGGCCCTCACGTCCGGCTATCAGGGACAGGGCATAGAAATTTCTTATCTTCAACCAATGGCCCTTTCCTATTTTCGGCAGCCAGATAAGCATATCAGGTGAAAAATCGGCGCTCATGGTCTGGCACCTTTTATCTGCGTCGGCATCATCGTCCGGAAACAATACTACAATATCAAAATCCGATGAGGAACCTGCCAGGTGTATCCGCCTTTCTTCCAACATATCCCTGTTCAAAGATTTCAAATCGATCAACTTCATATTTCCCTGTCTGGTCGTCCCCCGCCAATTTATGGTTGTCCTTAATTCCTGCCCTTGTGACAATTCCTTCAAGGGAAGAGTGAGCTCCAGATTTTCAAGACAATAACTTACCGGCCGCCGGTCATACAGGGGAATGGAATTTGCCAGCCGTTCAACCTCTTTTTCTAAAAGTCTGCGGCTATCCTTTTCCAATTTGACATAGTACCTGGATTCAAGCGAATTTTTTGCTTCATCACATCTGAGATAGAGACTGGACCTGGCCAGGCGATCGAGAATGGTTTCTTTTATATATTGATAATTGGCCCGGGGATCGATAGTTGAGATTGGGAAAAGCAACATCCCGGTTAATTCTGCCAGTGTCCTTTTATCCCTAAATGCCGACACCTCGGTTAAGATAAGTATCTTAATAATTTTTCGGGCAAGGGTCCTGTCTTCATCATCAGCAAATATTTCATCGATGGTCCGATTCAATTGTTTATAAACCAGGTCGTAATAGGGAGCCGTCAGGTCCAGTTCCCGGATGCGGTCCTCAAAGTGATCGAAAATCTGATCAACGCACAAAAGGCAGGAGGCCGGTTGATCCAACATACCTGTTGTCCCCCTGCGCTCATCTCCTCTTAGACGATTGTACACAAAATCTATGATTCCTCGATGCTGGCTGAACAACGGGGAAAGACATTCCAGATACGAGATTGTATCAGGATGAACCGGATAGATTTGCTCAAATTCATCGACGGGCAGGGAAAATGTGGAAAATTGCTCCTTGAGCCCCTCCCACACCTGCCTGATGCCCTGGCGTCCCCCCTCCTTTTTACGAATCAACCGCCCTGATATCAGCGCCTTGAGATGGTTTTCGTTCAGATGAAGCCGGACCGGATATCGATCCTTGATCTTTCCAATGACATCCCTGGAAATATCGCCGGTCTTTTCTATTGCCTCCTGCAATGAGGCCACGATCCATAAGGGATTATCCCTGGAAAATTCTCCAAGCAATTGGAGATATCGGGCGTCTTCGTTCAAAAGATTATAATCAGGTTTGGAAAGAAAGAATTCAGACAGCTCGTCAATGACCAGCATGATCCCCGCATGGCCGGACCTGTTGGCGTAATCTAACATGCGCTGAAGAAGCTCGGCGGGGGCGGCGTATGGCACCGTTTTTTCCAGACCACGGTCAGCCAAAAACTTTCTGGCCACTATCAGGGCCTGGGCCGTGTCGTCTTTGATCAATTTTTGCCATTCATTATCGGTGTGATCGTCCCAAGGACTTTTTTTGGATTCGGTCCTGGCCGCATCTGCGGCATAGGACAGGATTTGACGCTCAGGTGCCAGGGCAACATCAACCCCCAACTGATCCATCGCCCTCTGCGCATTTACAAGCACCGCCTCTTCCAGACGAGAGGTGCTGCGAAATCCCAACAATGAAACCCTGACAGGTAAAATCACTCCCTTAAGGTAACGCCCTATGGGATCAAGATCATGATGTTTTGAAACGCCGCCGGATACGGCCAGGGCAAGATACGATAAAAAATGTGATTTACCGGACCCATAATTGCCGATAAGGAAGAACCCCTGCCCGAGACCGGAACCAAAAGAGCGTCCGATCAGATCCAGGTTCCTGGATACCTGATCGGTAAAGACAAAGCCCTCGATAATCTCTTTTTTCCTGGATTGGTCTTCGTAATCCCCCAGGTTGACCACAGTTGTCACCTTCGCCACATCAATCAACTCGCCAATTTTCGGAATCGCGTCCATAAGGCCTCCAAATACAGCTAGTACGCCGTTTGGAGGCCCTATGTCAAGGGTGGAATGGGGGTTTTGATAGGCATCAGTCAGACTGCCTGATTACCCCTCAACCGTTTCCGCTCCTTTTTTTCTCTTTCTTCCGCTTTATCTCCTTGGCGCGTTCTTCGATGGAAAGTACTGGGATTCATACCCAATTCCCTGGCTATCTGAATATGTGCGTGGGAAATAAGTATCTTAGAGTAAAACGTATAAATATTGACATTTTACTCTAAGATGGTGTAGTAAGAGCGTGTTAGAGTAAAACGTCGGGAGGGCTTGTGCTTCGACATGCAAATTATAATCTCAAAGAGCTTATAATTTGCATGTCAGCACTAGTCCTGAGCGAATCAGGATGGATACAGATTAACGAGTCGAAGGGCTTGTTCGCTAACTGTTGAAAAATACAGTAGATGGAGGTCATATGTTTGTTGGAAGAGAACAGGAACTACAATTACTAAACAAATGTTACAAAGAAAAAAAAGCTCATTTCACCGTTGTTTATGGAAGAAGAAGAATAGGCAAGACAGCCCTGATAGAAAAATATTGTGCCGGTAAAAGAGTTTTTAACTACACGGCTCTCAAAACCAGCAAGGCAAAACAGATAAAAAACTTCTTATTAGACTTCTCTAAGTTTGTAAGTGATCCGTTGATTGCCTCTGCTCCATTCCACTCATGGCGTGAAGTTTTTGAATTAGTTTTAAAACATCTGCCTGAGGGAAAAACAATATTCGTTCTGGATGAATTTCAGTGGATGTGTAAATCTGATTTATCCCTTCTTTCCGTTATACAACTTATTTGGGATAAACACTGGCAAAAGAACAATAAGATTCATCTTATTTTATGTGGTTCATCTACCAGCTTTATGCTTGACGAAGTATTGTCCCACAAAAGCCCCTTGTTTGGCAGAAGAACCCAAACAATTGAATTGGGTCCAATCATCCCCGCTGAAGCAAAAAAAATACTTAAACTCAAAAACAATTATGAAGTTACCCTGTATTTAATGTGCCTCGGTGCAATCCCAGGCTATCTCCTTTTGATTGATAAAAACCTCTCTTTTGAACAAAACATTAACCGCCTGGCCTTTTACAAAAATGGCTATTTTATAGATGAACTTAAATATATTTTATCAGATCAGTTAAAACAACCAGCCACCTATTACAAAATTTTGCAATATCTGTGTTTAAAGTCTCATTCTCACAAAGATTTATCAAAATTCACCGGCATTTCCTCCGGCTCAATGAGTTATTATCTCGATCGTTTAAAGGCGCTGCGCATAATAGAAGAATATCGTCCAATATTGCTTTCAGACACAGCAAAGACCGTTCAGTTCAAGATTGTGGACGAATATATCCGATTTTACTTTAATTTTATCAAACCCAATCTACAGGTTATTGTCAAAAATAAGAATAAATATATCTTCGATAGAATCACATCCAAAAAATGGAATGCCTTTTGCGGTGTTGCATTTGAAAGATTTTGTTTTAGAAATATTGAATCCATCATCGATAAACTCAATATTGGTTCCCTATATACAAAATATGGTCCCTATTGGCATAAGCAAAGTGTTCGGCTTGGTGCAGGATTACAAATAGATATGGTTATCGAAAGAAGGGATAGGACGAGTATTATAATAGAATGTAAATGGTCAAAAGAAAAAATTGAATATGGCGTATTCACTGAATTGTCTGACAAATGCTCTAGATATCCAAACACAAAAAAACATAAACTAAAAAAAGTGGTTATCGCATCTTGTGGTGTAACTAAGAATTTAATAGACCATCCAGAATTAGATGTAATAACTCTCGACGATTTTTATTAATGATTGGCATTAATCCCGGGCGCGTTCTTCGATGGAAAGCACTCTATCAGGGCGAACCTTGTTGAAACGTTTTAAATACAGGCTCTCGATGAATTCCGGTAAGGGTGCCTTCCAAGGCTGCTGCTTATGGTTGGCCAATTTTCCAAATTTCTTGGGATTCATACCCAGTTCCCTAGCCATCTGAACATGTGCGTGGGAAAGGTGAAATCTTTGACGAGCATCAATCCAAACCTTTAGTTTTTGAGGTATTCGCTTCATTTCAGATATCTTCCTACATACCGTTGTAGCATCATAAGTTTTTTTCGACAGGATTAACAGGATTAATACCTAATCTAATAAATAATCCTGTTAATCCTGTCAGAAAAAATATGGCCATTCATAAAATCCGGACACTAATGTCCAAGGTTGGCTGTGTCAAGGATGGATGTTACTAACCCCGGCAATTGTCGCATATTCCGCAGCGTTTACTGTGGCTGCCAAAGTAGCGTACCATATAGGTCTGCCGGCAGCCCCGACTTTTGGCAAACTTAATTACCTCATCGATTTTGGCCAGATCGCGCTGCTTTTTTAAGGCCAGTTCTTTTTCGTCGATGGGGATCTCCTCTGGTAATATGTGCCTTACTATATCAATGGCCTTTCCCTTAAAGGGAGGCGTATATTGCAATATCCCGGTTTTCTTCATATCTGACAGCGTCCGGCTTATGCTGTCATCCTTGACACCCAACTCTTCCGCCATGACCTCCGGACTAAATTGAAAGGTCATACGGTCGCCTCCCCCCGCCTCGACCTTCAACCATTCCCAGAGCTTCCTTTTGATCGTGCCCTCTTTTCCACAAGCATCCATAAAAAACAGATCGGCCAATCTTATCTCACCCATGGGTTGTAGCAGGTAAGAGCGTTTGATAAGGTCCCACCTTTCCAATAATTTCAGAACCGTGCCAACGGACATCTCGCTCTTCGCCGACACATCTCTTGCAATTTGACGCCCCGCTATCTCCAGACGAGCAGCGTTGTGCCCCGTCAAATACGCATACACCTCTCTGATCAAATCCGGAGAGGGGTTTGATGCCTCCACGAAAAATTCCTGAACACCACTGTCCCTCTGGTCAAATATCATCAGGCATCTGGCAGGCTTGCCATCCCTGCCCGCGCGGCCGGCCTCCTGATAATATGCTTCCAGTGAACCGGGAAAACTATAATGCACCACCAGCCGAATATCGGCCTTATCAACACCCATACCAAATGCGTTGGTAGCAGTAATTATTGGAATCCTGCCGGACATAAAATCGTCCTGAGTCTGGTGGCGCTTTTCGGGACTTAAGCCGGCGTGATATGGAACAGAGGCAAATCCGGCCCGGGAAAGGGAATCAGCCGCCTTAATGGAATCCTTGCGCGTGGCGCAATAAATAATCACCGAGCCTTTTGCCCTGGTCACTGCTTGCACAAGTATATCCAGTTTATCATCCGCGCCATGTGCAACGGCCACATCAAAGGCCAAATTCGGCCTTTCAAAACCGGTAATAAACTTTGCCGGCCCGTGCATACCCAATTGTATTGTAATGTCTTTCTGCACCTCCGGAGTAGCGGTGGCGGTAACGGCAATAACCGGCGGATTACTAAGTTTTGCCCTTATTTCTTTCAATCTGAGATAGTCAGGACGAAAATCGTGTCCCCAGTGCGAGATACAATGGGCCTCGTCCACGGCCATAAGTGAAACCTTACATCTTTGCAAAGAATCAAAAAACTGAGACTGGCGAAAACGCTCAGGAGCAACATACAACAGCTTTATTTTACCATCTAAAACCCTTGCCAATTGTTCATCCTGTTCCCTGGGGGTCATCGTACTGTTGATGTAAGCGGCGCTCAGGCCACGGTTATTCAGGATATCCACCTGATCCTTCATCAGGGCAATAAGGGGACTTACGATCAAAGTTAAATGAGGATAAAACAAGGCTGGCAGTTGATAACACAGCGACTTTCCGCCCCCGGTGGGCATGACCGCCAGCGTATCCCGCCCGGCCAGGACGGATTGAATAATCCTTTTCTGACCCGGCCTGAATCCACTGAGACCAAAACGATTAGCCAAACAACCTTCGAGCTCCCGGGTAGTGGGCCTTTGCCCTTCCACTTTTTCCGGCTCGCTATTTTCCATCTGTTCCAGGCGCTTATACAAACGCCGGCGAAAACCATAGAGGATACCGGGCTCGGCCACCTGCTTTACCAAACCGGATATGAATTGATAGGCCCGGTCAAGCTGAGATGTTTTTATGGCCACTGATTCATAACTGCTCAACAGATATTTATCCTGTGGACGCTCTTTGAGTAAGGCCTCGCAATGGTCCAGGGCCTCTTCGAATTTACCTAACTTTGACAATAAAAAAGCGGGCTGGCTCTTAAAAAACCAGTTGTTCGGTTCAAGATTTAAGGCCGTCTTGTAGGCTCCCATGGCCGTATCATAATCGCCGGTTTTTGAAAGTAATTGGGCGTATGTCCCCCACATTTGCGGATCAGTTTGCCGTGACGGCATCTTGAGCAGACGCTTCACCTCTTCCAATGAATCAGTTTTCGAAGATCTATCTTCCTTTAATTTTAACAGATATTTTGTGGCCCAGGGATCGTCGGCCCTTAGTTTAAGTATTTCCTGAAAACACTTGCGCGCCTCTTCATGGCAGTCCGTTGAAAGCTTCAAATAGCCGTATGCCTTTAAAAATGATATGTCGCCCGAGAGTTTGGGCCGTATGTTTATAAGGATACCCGCGGCCTTGTCCCACTCCCTTTGTCTGATCCAGGCCCAGGCCATATTCAGCTGAGATCTGTGGTCACCGGGTTTTAAACGAATCACCTCCGATAGCAGTTGAGCGGCCCCTTTGTAATCCTTCTTTTTTCCCTTTAGGGCAGCCAAATACTGCAGCACAAAGGCATTCTCCGAATTGATCTGATAGGCCCTTTCCAGCGCCTCGCCTGCGGCCTCTAAATCCCCGGCCAATAAAAGGCAGTGACCGATATTACTCAATACGAAATCATCTTCACCTTCGGTTTGAACAATCTCCTCAAAAATCGAAACGGCCTGAAGGTAATCTCGCTTTTTCTTGAAAGACAGGGCCTCTTTTACTTTCACCTCGCGCCAGCTCATATTGGGGCTGTATACATCACTGATGCCCGTATGGCAAGGGCACTTTTCAGCGAAGTTTCCTTTTGAAAGTTGTATAAGCTGTCTTGGCTGTTATGAAATATTTATTGAAATTACCTTTATAACCGTATATATAAACAACACAGTTTATTAAGGAACCTCTGAAAAATTACATTAAGCACCTTGTTTGTCATTCTGAGTGTAAGCGAAGAATCCCGTTTGTTCAGTGTTCACGCGGGATCCTTCGGCTTTGCCTCAGGATGACACACAGTGAAAATAGCTTTAATGCGTCAAAACCTTAATTTTTCAGAGGTTCCTTAATATATAAGGGGTGCCGGTGAGTAAAAAAAATAGCACAAAAATGGGACGGCGCGCTCGTTTTGATGCCACCAGCAGATCAAAGGCTAAGGTTCGGAAACAATAATGGGGAGATATTTCAGTTGATGCCACCCCCACCTAGCCTCCCCCTTAGGGGGAGGTAGGCTAAGGTTCGGAAACAATTATAGGAGGAAAAGATGATAAAAAAAATCACATCATTAATAGCTATGGTAATTATTTTAAGCGGAATTTCTGGTTGTACCGGAAAAGAAAACTTAAATATTTCCGCCTTCTGCGGATCGGCTAGTATGCCGGTTCTGGAGGAGGCAGCAGTGGACTTCGAAAAAAAAACGGGGATAAAAGTTGAGCTCCACTTTAGCGGATCCGGGACCATGCTTTCTCAACTGAAAATCTCTAAAAAGGGGGACC
>CAZHVX010000017.1:0-20418 GCA_964536295.1 uncultured Pseudomonadota bacterium | reverse complement strand
CCCAGCTCTTGTTGGCAAAAGAGATGAATGTTCCTGTCATTATACATGATAGGAATGCGCATAAGGAATGTTTAGAGATTGTTAAGGATGCGGGATATTACAATGGCGTATTTCACTGTTTTAGCGGTGATTTGAGTCTTGCTCAAGAGGTGGTGGACCTCGGGTTTTATATATCCATACCGGGTGTTGTTACATTTAAGAAGGCGGACGAAATAAGAGGAGTGGTGAATCAAATCCTTCTGGAAAGACTTCTTATAGAAACCGATTGCCCCTTTTTGGCGCCTGTGCCATATCGTGGCAAGAGGAATGAACCGTCATATGTGGTCAAGGTTGCCGAAGCAATAGCTGAAATAAAAAACATTTCATTGGAGGACGTCGCAGATCAGACAACTTTAAATGCCATCCAATTATTTAATATCAATCTCCAAATTAAAAAAACCTAGCAGGAAATCCTACTAGGTTTTTTTATTTAAAACTTTTACCTCTCCACAAATTAGCATACCCAGCTCTTTAAAGTCTTACCTGGTTTGAACTTTGGTACTCTGCGGGCCTTGATTGTAATCTCAGCACCGGTTTGTGGGTTGCGGCCCATGCGGGCTTTCCTCTTTGTTGCATAGAAGGTACCGAAGTTTGTCAATGTAATCTTGTCATTCTTCTTCAGACACTTTGAAATGTTATGTGTTACTGAATTTAAAACCTTCTCTGCCAAAGCCTTTGAAATTTTGCAATCCTTTGCAATGTAATAAATTAATTCTGCCTTTGTCATATTGTTTCACCTCCTCCCATAATAAATTTTAAAAGCTAAAAGCTTCTAATTTCTTTAGGATGATTGTTGCCAATTTAAGAATGAGCAACTATAGAACTGATGTGCATTTCCCCGCTGTAACGTGAGGAGATACTACATATTGCTGCAATGAAAGTCAAACAAAAAAAACCGCATTAATAAAAAACTTGCGCCCGATGTCCCCCGTAAAGTTACAGATTATGCGTCTTTGCTGCATATACTATGCATAAGTTTTGAATTGATTTTTTAATGAAAATGGAGCATAATCCGGCCTCCTGAAAGAATAAATTTCAAGGATTATCACCCTCGGCAAATGCAGCTATTTCGGGCATTTGCAACTAATGTGATTAGTTTGATTTGAGAAAAAATAAAGGAGACTATTGTGAGAACTGCAGACATTATCCCAATCAACATTGAAGATGAAATGAAGGGATCTTACTTAGATTATGCAATGAGCGTTATCATAGGACGGGCCCTTCCTGACGTTAGAGATGGTTTAAAACCTGTCCATAGAAGGATACTCTACGCTATGTTTCGTGAAGGTCATCTTTCAAACAAACGTTATTCAAAGTGCGCTGGTGTTGTCGGTGAAGTTTTAAAGAAATATCATCCACATGGTGATTCAGCCGTTTACGATACATTGGTTAGAATGGCCCAAGACTGGAACATGCGTTACCCTTTAATCGACGGTCAGGGAAACTTTGGTTCAATAGATGGTGATTCTGCTGCTGCGTATCGTTATACAGAATCCCGTTTAATGAAAATTGCCGAAGAGTTGTTGGCTGATATTGATAAGGAAACAATAGATTTTGTTCCAAACTTTGATGAGGTAACCGTAGAGCCAACAGTGCTTCCTTCAAAACTACCAAACCTTTTGATAAATGGTTCTGATGGTATTGCGGTTGGTATGGCAACAAAGATGCCACCGCATAATATTCAGGAGGTAATTACTGCCGCCATTAGCCTGATAAATAAATCGGATATGACCGTAAAAGATCTGATGAAATATATACCAGGTCCGGATTTCCCAACGGGCGCCTATATTAATGGTAGGGATGGTATAAAATCGGCTTATGAGACCGGGCGTGGGGTCATTCAGCTTAGGGCCAAGGCAATGATCGAACCGATGGCTAGGGGCGATAGAGAATGTATCATCATAAATGAGATTCCATACCAGGTGAATAAAGCGAGATTAATGGAAAAAATTGCTGAACTGGTAAGAGATGGAAAGATTGATGGGATCTCTGATCTTAGAGATGAATCCGATCGTGATGGAATGAGAATGGTGATTGAATTAAAGAGAGATACTGTTGCCGGGGTTGTGTTAAATCAACTTTATAAACATACCGCAATGCAAACATCCTTTGGTATTATCATGTTGGCTATTGTAAATAATCAGCCAAAGGTTCTGAATTTGAAAGAGCTCCTTCAACTATTCATAGATCATAGAAAAGAAGTTGTGACACGCAGAACAGTTTACGATCTCAGAAAAGCAGAAGAGCGTGCCCATATTTTGGAAGGTTTGAAGACAGCCATTGAAAACATTGATGAAGTTGTGGGTATTGTCAAAAAAGCAAAGGATCCTCAGATAGCTAGAGTAAACTTGATGAAAAGGTTTAAGCTTTCCGAGATCCAGGCCCAGTCTATTCTGGATATGCGTCTACAAAGGCTGACGGGTCTTGAACGCGCAAAGATAGTAGAGGAATATAACGAAATTCAGGGATTAATTAAGAAGTTAAAAACCATTTTAAGGGATGAAAAACTTATTTATGGAATAATAGTTGAGGAACTGGAGGAACTAAAGAAGAAGTATAGTGACGATAGACGTACTGAGATTTTGGTTAGAAGCGAGGACCTCTCCGTTGAGGATCTGATTCAGGAAGAGGATATGGTTGTGACGATTTCTCACTCGGGTTATGTAAAACGTAATCCTATCAGTGTATATCGCGCCCAACGTAGGGGAGGAAAAGGCAAGATTGGAATGACCACTCGTGAGGAGGATTTTGTTGAAGACCTCTTCATTGCATCAACTCATAGTTATCTAATGGTATTTACCGCCAGTGGGCAGGTTTATTGGCTAAAGGTCCATGAAATACCCCAGGCTGGCAGGGCAACTAAGGGCAAGGCTATAACCAACTTGATTAATGTTTCGTCATCCGATGGAATCACGGCTATCTTACCTGTAAAACAGTTCGAAGAGGGTAGGTTCATCGTAATGGCTACGAAAAACGGTATCCTTAAAAAGACCGATTTAATGGAGTACAGCCGTCCACGCGCGGGTGGTATCAAAGCAATTACAGTGGACGATGATGATGCTCTGGTTGAAGTAAGACTCACAAATGGTAACCAGGATATTTTCTTAGGCCTCAATGATGGCAAGGCAATTCGTTTTAAAGAAAAAGAGGTAAGATCAATAGGAAGAACGGGACGTGGTGTTAAAGGTGTCACTTTGAAGAAGGGGAACGCTGTCGTCGGAATGGAGGTTCTTGACGGAGAGGCCTCTATTTTAACTGTTACCCAAAAGGGCTATGGAAAGAGAACCGATTCTAAGGATTATAGGGTTCAGGGAAGAGGCGGAAGCGGAATTATTACAATCAAGGTTACAGAGAAAAATGGCAATGTTCTATCCGTAAAACAAGTTTCAGATGTTGACGATATTATGCTTGTAACGGATAAGGGCAAGGTTATTAGATTGCCCGCAAAGCAGGTGAGAATTATGGGTAGGAGTACGCAGGGTGTCAGACTCATTTCCTTAAACAAAGATGAGCAGGTTACCTCGGTTGCGAAACTAGCAGAGAAGGATGAAGAATAGATTTGATTTTGTGAAGTTGAATTATTCTGTTTTGTTTTCTTTGGTTTCAGGAATTTCTATTTCCTTTTTACCCTCATTTTGTTCAGTTGGTTGAACCGCTTCCTCTTTTAAGGGCTCTTTTGTTTCCAGTTGCTCTTCTTCTGGATATTTAATCTTTGCTTTAGCTTTCAAACTTGCAAGATATTCATTTCTGGCCTGTCCTTGGATCTTAAATTTTATTCCCTGGGCAACCTTTTCATAATCATCAACAATGATCCCCTCGGTTACTGTTATAATGTGATAACCGCTATCGGATTTGATTGGGTCGCTGATTTCTCCAACTTTCATAGTAAAGGCCTTGTCCAGGATTGTTTTAAAACCGCGTCTTACAAGCCTGTTATCCTCAATAGATACGGGGCCCAGATCGCAATTGCGATTGTTTGAGGTTTTATCTTCTGAGATTTCTTTACATAGATCCTCGAATTTTTCACCCTTATCAACCCTGGCCTTTGCTGCTGCGGCTACTGATAATGCCTTGGCTTCGGTTCTTGTAATTTTATCTTTCGATTTTTTATTTTTATCAGTAGGTGTTACAAATGGAATGTATATATGGCTGAGTTTTAATTTTTCAAATTCTTTTTTATTATCTTTATAATATTTTTCTGCAGTCTCTTCTAGTTCATGATCCATAGCCGCCTGTGAAATTATGACCCTTCTGTAAAGATCAATTTTATTTTTTACTTCCAGATCTCGATGTAATCCGTGTTTGACGCTGTCTTGATATAACAATTCCTGTTCTACTAAGTTGTTTAGAATGTTTTTCTTTCCCATGGGCGAATTGATTTGAGCCTTAATCCTTGGATTGATTTGTGAAAGAAAATCAAGATCACCCTGTGTAATCTTAGTTCCGTTAACCTTCACAAGGACGTCGCTGCTTGAGCCCTGTGAACATCCGACTGAGAATACAAAAAGTGAAATTAACGCGATAGATAAAAGTTTCTTCATAAGCCCCCCTTTTTGTAGGAATAATGTTCAAAATCTGCAGCAACATAGGATAGTTATATAATTTTGTCAAATCTCAATATTTGATGGAAAAGTTGCTGAATTTTTGAAGGATATCCACCCATTCGACATAAAGATCATCTACATGTGAGGCAGGAGAGCCCTTATGGCACCAGGAAATGAAGGTCTCCAAAGAGGACTTATCACCGATTGCCATTATCTCAACCCTTCCATCGGGGGTGTTCCTGACCCATCCTTTGAGCCCCAGCTCGATGGCCTTCTCGGATGTGTAGGCTCTGAAAAAAACTCCCTGTACGCGTCCCGAGACTATTATATGTACCTGAGTCATACGCCGATTGTATATTTTCAATTCCCCTAAATCAAGCCGTTATTGGGAGTGGTGGAAAATACGTTTTGTCATCCTGAACCCTTCGACTCACTAACGTTCGCTCAGGATAAACTCCGTGAAGGATCCAGAGCTAACAAATTGAATTTGCTGGATTCTTCGTCCGCCTTTGGCGGACTCAGAATGACACAAGGGTCAACAAAACGTATTTTCCACCACTCCCTTATTATGTTGCAATTGTCGGTAAGATTCCATAGTGTGTCCCTCCCGATATGAAGATAATGGCTTTAGATATAGGTGAGAAAAGGATCGGTGTTGCTAAAACCGACCCATTGGGAATTATTTCTCAGGCTCTGACAACCATCCACTGTACCTCTGAAAAAAAAGATTTTGAAAGCATATTTTCCCTTCTAAAGGAATATGAGGTTGATAAGCTTGTGATAGGTTTGCCCCTTGAGAGGGATGGCGAAGTGGGGATACAGGCAACAAAAATTCTTAATTTAAAGGGAAGGCTTGTTAAGTTTCTCTCAGGTAAGGGGTTTGATGTAGAGGTTGTTATGTGGGATGAAAGCATGACAACAAAAGAAGCCGAGGAATTCTTAATTGAGGCCAAGGTCAGGCGTGCGAAACGAAGAGATATAATAGATAAAATAGCTGCTACATTTATTTTGGAAAGCTATTTAAGGAGTATTTCGTAGGATGTTTAAAAGATTGATGAAATTTTTAATATTTTCGACAGTAATTTTTCTGCTTTTATCGACAACGTTGTTTTATACATTTGTCACAACTTCTTTATCGTATGATGAAGTCCAAATTCAAGTTGTGCCTGGGACAGCGATTAATACAATAATCAATAAGCTTCATAGCAAAGGGGTTATTCGTTATAAAATTTTATTCAAGTTGTATATATATCTGAAAAATGCAGATGGAAAGGTTAGGGCTGGAGATTATAAATTTGAGAGTGGTTTGTCACCTTCGGATATTATCCAAAGACTTTTAAAGGGCGATTTTCAGACGCATAGACTGCAGGTTCTAGAGGGATGGACGTATCGACAAATTGCGCATTATTTGGCATTGCTACCATTTGTAAAAAATGAAAATTTTGAGGAAGAATTTATTAAACTTTGTGAATATCGTCCATTTATTTCGTCGTTGGGATTTGTTGAGGAAGAAACGTTGGAGGGGTATTTGTTTCCAAATACATACGAGGTTTATGAGTTAAATGATCCACGAGACATTATTAAGATAATGGTTTCTGAATTTAAAAAAAGGTTTACGGATGAGATGGAGAAGCGTGCCGAAGAGCTGGGTATGAACAGAGACAAAATTTTAACCTTGGCGTCAATTATTGAAAAAGAAACAAGTATCCCGGAGGAGCGTAATCTTATTTCATCTGTTTTCCATAATAGACTAAAGATAAAAATGGCGCTGCAGAGTGATCCAACGGTTATTTATGGCATCAAAGATTTTAATGGAAACTTAACAAAAAAGGACCTACAGCTAAATCATCCCTATAATACATACGTTAGACCTGGGCTTCCTCCTGGACCCATTTGCAATCCAGGTTTGGAATCCATTAAAGCCGCGCTTTGGCCAGCTAAATCAAACTATTTATATTTTGTTTCGAAAAATGATGGGTCACACCATTTTTCGAAATCCTTGTCGGAGCACAACAGAGCTGTTTGGCAATATCAAATCAACCAACAAAAACCTTAATAGAAAAGTTTAAAAGATCTTCTGGTTTGTCATTCTGATCCGCCGAAGGTGGAGAAGAATCCAGTGAGCTCAGTGTACACACGGGATCTCCCGAAGTTTCATCATAATTTCAGTTAGAAATTATGATTTAAAACTTCGAGGATCCTCGATATCGCAAATGATTTTTTTTGTTGAAAAAATCATGCGGATATCGGGACTTCGGCGTTGCCTCAGGATGACATGCGACCGCACACGTTTATCACTTCCCAAATATTAATTTTTTAGAGGTTTCTTAATTTGATTTTAGGAGATTACCATCTGATGTGAAAATAATACATCGGATGTGTGGTAGACTGTTGCAAACCTTTAAGCCATCCTTGGCCCCCAATGCGTAAATGCCGCGTGCAAATGCGGCGGCATCTGCAGCGTCCCTGGACCAAACCGTAACCTGACGACATGTTGACGTGATTTGTTTGGTTCGAGCATCGACTACTTTATCGCGTTTTCCAACAGTAGATATCCCCAAATTTTTTGCGGAGATGGTGATGCCACGTCTAGCGGCTCCACCCTCGGGATCCTGTATTTGGAATCTCCATGGTCCGTGAATATCTTCTCCTATAGCATGTGCGATTCCATCTACATCAGCCATAACATTATGTACACCATTACTATAAATGACCCGGACTATAGTATCGGCAATATAGCCCTTTGCCATATTGTCTATGGTTATTTCCATTCCAGGTTTTTTAAGTAAAACGGAACGGTCCTTATCAATCATTTTAATGTGTCTGTAATCACCCTTGGTAGATGGATGGGCTATATCAAAGGCCCCCGACGTCCATTTGGATATGTTTATCGCCGTTGAAAGAATATGGAACGTTGATTCATCAACCGTTACCGGAGCATTTCCGGCGCTTGCGTTAAGTTTAACGATATCTCCCTTTGGGTTAGCAGGGTTCAAAATGCTTGAAAGTCTTTTCGCTTCCTTGACTGCCGCTTGCATTGAATTTTCAATGAGTGTGGAGTCAGATGGGAACCCAACAGCCGTGATCTCCACATTAGTTGAACCGAAGATACTAAAAGTTTTAGTGAATTGTTTTAAATTAGGATCTTCAGCGAAGGATATATGAGCGTATATTAATCCAATCGATAGAGTTATAAAAAATATTTTTTTCATGATGACTCCTATAATTGTTTCCGAACCTCAGCTTACTCATCCCTTCAGCCAGAGGCTGATCCGCCTTTGGCGGAAAGGGGGAGGGAGGCCTATCGTAAGATAGGCGGGGTGGGGGTGACATCAATCTAAGTATCACCCTCCCCAGTAAAGGGGCGTGGCCCCCACGGCGTAAAGCGGCGAGGCATTATAATACATTTTTTAAATACTTTCCAGTAAAAGACTTAGAATTGCCGGCGATTTCTTCAGGGGTGCCCGTCGCAACAACCTTACCACCTTTATCGCCACCCTCCGGGCCAAGGTCAATAACATAATCAGCTGATTTTATGACATCTAAGTTATGCTCTATAACTATAACGGTATTTTTATTATCAACCAGTCTATTTAAGACATCCAATAATTTTTGGACATCAGCAAAGTGTAATCCAGTTGTCGGTTCATCTAAAATGTATAGTGTATGTCCACCACCATGTTTGGATAATTCACGCGATAGTTTTATGCGTTGTGCTTCACCCCCGGATAGGGTGGTTGCCGGTTGTCCAAGATGGATATAGCCTAAGCCGACATCAATTAGGGTTTGAAGCTTCTTTTTTATGGCAGGAATATTTTGAAAGAAATCAAGTGACTGATTGACCGTCATCTCCAAAACATCGGAGATAGAAGAACCTCTATATTTAATTTCCAATGTTTCCCTGTTGAAACGATGGCCCTTGCAAACTTCGCACTCAACGTAAACATCGGGTAAAAAATGCATCTCAATCTTGATAACGCCATCTCCCTCGCAGGCCTCGCATCTTCCACCCTTAACATTAAAGGAAAATCTACCGGGTTTATACCCACGGGTCTTTGATTCCGGGAGCTGTGTAAAAAGATCCCTTATATGCGTGAAAACACCCGTGTATGTGGCTGGATTGGAGCGAGGTGTTCTTCCTATCGGTGATTGATCGATATCTACAACTTTCTGAATTTTTTCAAGGCCTCGGATATCTTCTATTTTGCCGGCTGTTCTTTTGGATCTATATAATCTCTGCATCAACACTCGATACAGGGTATCATTAATTAATGTGCTTTTGCCAGAACCGGATACGCCGGTAACGCAGTTGAATATACCGAGTGGGAAATCGACATCAACACTTTTTAGATTGTTTTCACATGCTCCTTTTATTGAAATTTTTTCATTTGGTAACGCTTTGCGCCTTTGCTTTGGTGTCTCGATTTTTTTTGACCCATTTAGATATTGGCCAGTAAGGGATTTTTTATTCTTTAAAATTTGATCAGGGGTTCCTTCAGCAATAATGTGGCCGCCATGAAGCCCGGCACCTGGTCCTAAATCGATGATGTAGTCTGCTGCAAGCATTGTGTTGGGATCATGTTCCACAACCAGAACCGTATTCCCAAGGTCTCTAAGGGTTCGTAGGGTTTCCAAAAGTCTATGATTATCTCTCTGGTGCAAGCCAATACTTGGCTCATCCAAAACATATAAAACGCCGGTTAATGCAGAACCTATCTGCGTTGCAAGGCGGATGCGCTGACTTTCACCACCGGCCAGGGTTGCAGATGTTCTATCTAGGGTTAAGTATCCAAGTCCAACGTTATGTAAGAATTTTAGACGTTCATTAATTTCCTTGATGACCCTTTTTGCGATTGTCGATTCTTTTTTGGTTAATTTAAGTTTAGAGAAAAATTTACCTGATTCCTCAATGCTTAGTTTGGTTATTTCATGTATGTTTTTATCAGCAATTTTGATATGCAAGCTTTCTTTTTTGAGGCGGCTCCCGATGCATTCAGGACAGGGGCGAATGTTCATATACTTTTCAAGATCTTCGCGGATCCAATCAGAATCGGTTTGATGATATCTTCTGTCAAGATTGTTAATTACGCCCTCAAATGGTGCCGTGTATTTGTGTTGATGCGTAGCTCCCTTTAGATCGAAATTTATTTCTTCGTCGCCAGATCCATACAAAATTATTTCCTGTATTTTTTGCGACAGTTTTCTGAAGGGCATGTTGATGTCAAATTTGTAGTGGCGCGCCAGGTTAGACATCATCTGATATTGATAAGTAGTGGATTTGGAGTGCCAAGGGGTAATTGCACCCTCCCTTAAAGAAAGATCACGGTTGGGGATAATGAGTTCTTCATCAAAGTACATCTTTGTTCCCAAACCACTACATTCCTGACAAGCACCAATGGGGGTGTTAAATGAAAACATCTGTGGTGTAATTTCAGGGTAGCTGATCCCGCATTGAATGCAGGCGCTTTTTTCGCTTAAGAGCCTTGTTTCTTTTCCACCGATATCTATTTTGATTGTTCCTTCGCCAAAACGCAGCGCAGTTTCTAACGAATCTGCAAGTCTGGTTTTGATTTTATCCTTTATAGTGAGGCGATCGACTACAAGATCAATGTTATGCTTTTTGTTTTTATCGAGCTTGATTTCATCTGATAGGTCAAGTGTGTTGTTGTCGATGATGATTCGAGTAAAGCCCTCCTTGCGAAGTGATTTCAGTTCCTTTTGGAATTCACCCTTACGTTCCTTTGCAATAGGCGCCAGTATCTGAATTCGTGCATTTTGAGGCAACTCAATTATTTGGTCAACCATCTGGGATACGGTTTGTGATTCAATTGGCTTTCCGCATTCATAGCAGAATGGTTTTCCAACTCGCGCAAATAGTATGCGAAGATAATCATAGATCTCTGTTACGGTTCCAACCGTTGATCTTGGATTTTTACTTGTTGTTTTTTGTTCTATCGCTATAGCAGGGGATAAACCATCCATTGATTCGACATCCGGCTTATCCATCTTTTCTAAAAACTGCCTAGCGTAGCTTGAAAGGGATTCGACATATCTACGTTGCCCCTCTGCATATATTGTATCAAATGCCAGTGAGGATTTCCCTGAACCAGATAAGCCCGTAATAACGACCAATTTATCCTTTGGAATATTGACGTCAATATTCTTGAGGTTATGGACCCTTGCTCCACGTATCGTAATATATTTTTGCATAACGTTGATAAACTTTGGACCGGATTTGACTGGATTAACGGGATTCTTTTAGTTCAGTTAAAAAATCCAGTTAATCTCGTCGGAAAAAATTAATTAAGTTTTAACATTTGGTTAACGAATTTATGCATTTCGTTGACGCGGTCCGGTGATGCGGCTTCAACGTAGATCCTCATCAATGGTTCAGTGCCTGATGTGCGAACCAGAAGCCAACTGTCATCCGCTAGCAGGTAGTGCCAGCCATCTATATCTGTGAATTTTTTAACTTTCTTGCCGGCGATCTCTTTCAATTTTATATTGTTTAGAACGTCTTTTACCTCGGAGATTTTTTCATCTGTGAGTTTTAGGTCAAGGCGTTTGTAGTAAATCGGTCCGACTTCTTTTTGAATTTCATCAACAAGTTGGCCCAAGGTCATCTTTCTTGTTGCCATGTTTTCTAAGAGAAGCAATCCACATAAAACTCCGTCGCGTTCACAAACATGAACCGGGAATCCAAAGCCGCCACTTTCTTCACCACCTACCATGACACCGGGTTGATTAAGTTTTGGACTAATATATTTAAAGCCAACCAGTGTTGTTTCAAGCGCAAGTCCATACTTTTTGCAAAGACGATCAATCATCTGAGTTGTAGAAATCGATTTAATGACCTCTCCACTCCAACCCTTGTTTTCAACAACATGTTTGATAAGAATAGAAAAGAGCAGATGCGTGGTAATATAGTTTCCATTTTCATCAATGGCGCCAAGGCGGTCAGCATCGCCATCGTTGATGATGCAGGCGCTGTAGTTGCCATTTTTCATTGTTTCAATAGCTTCATTAACGTGTGGTGGAATGGGTTCTGGATGTATGCCACCGAATGTAATATCACGCTCTGAATGAATCTCTGTGACGGTGTCACCCAATAGCAGCTTAAAGTATCCGGCCCCGGATCCGTAGAGTGGATCAACCAGACAATTAAAATTTGCGGATTTAATAAGGTCCATATCAACCAAGGTTTTTATGTGATCAACATATTCCTTTTTTGGATCAAAGTAATGAAAGAGCCCGTGATCCTTGAATTGTGCTTTTTTAGGTGTGACACCTTTTTCTATTTCGGCTTCAATCATGTTTGTAAATTCGGGGGAGGCAGATCCACCGTAACCTTCTTTGAACTTAATTCCATTCCACTTGGAAGGGTTATGACTTGCTGTAACCATTATCCCAACTTCTGCATTGTTGTGTTTTACCATCCATGAAACCGTTGGGGTGGGGCAGCAGTCATTTGATAAATAGGTTTCAATTTGATTTGCGATGAGAACGCTTGTGATAAGCTCTGCGGATTCCCTTGCCTGGTCCCTACGATCATATCCGATATAAACGGGTTTGTTTGCAGTTTTAGACCTTTTATGGATCTCTGCGTAGGCCTGGGCGACGATCTCTATGTTTTTTGGTATAAAATCATCACCGATAATTGCGCGCCATCCATCTGTTCCAAATTTAATTGCTTTCATTGTGCCTCCATTGTCTTTGATTAAATGGTTAAAATGTTGAATGGTTAAATGCCAATAGTAAATTATTTAACAATTTAACCCTTTAACTATTTAACCAGCAGTTTTTAGTATTTGAGCAGTAAGTTTAACAGTTGCCAGTAAGTTTTTTGTATCTGCAACGTCCTTCCAAGCAATATCTTCCGCTGTACCATGTGCAACAGAAGTTCTTATAAAGGGTAGCCCCATGGTAATATTTACTGTTTCAGAAAAATTCAAGGTTTTTATCGGGATTAGCCCCTGATCATGATAATGCGCGATCCAGGCATTGTAGCTATTTAACGCATTGGGCGTAAATGCTGTATCAGCCGGTATTGGTCCATAAATATCTAACCCGTTATTCCTGGCCATTTCTATTGCCGGCCGACATATATCATTTTCTTCAGCACCTAGTGCACCATTTTCCCCTGCATGTGGATTAATTCCTAACACCGCAATTTTTGGTGTGTTGATTTTTATGGTATTCTTTAAGAAATTGTGTGCGGCACTAATCGTTTTGAATATTTTTTCCTTTGTCAACGATTTTATCGCGTCAACCGTAGGTATATGGCGAGTGGTGAGCGTCAAAAAGATATTTTTGTTATTGGCGTTTGTAGAAAAGGCCATGTATACATCATCTTTTTTTAGACCAGATTTAATTGCCAGATAATCTGTATGCCCATCAAAATTTTTATCTATTATTTGCAGGCGTTTTTTGTTCACTGGCATCGTAATTAGGGCATCGATTTCCTTGGAATGGGCTAGAGTAATAGCCTCATCAATGGCGTCAATGGCCATCCTGGCGGCATCTTCCTGAGAGGGGAGGGGCGAAAGCTTTTTGTCGATGATAAATTTTTGGGCCTTCTCAAGTATATCCACGTTTCCAATAATCTTTGGGATGCAATGGTTGTAAATCTCCGATGAATTTAAAAGTTGGGCTACTATTTGTGGTCCAACTCCCAGTGGATCGCCCAGTGTTATGCCAATAATTGGTTTGTTTGAAGATTTCATTATTCCTTGATGTCAATATATGCACGTTGCCTTAATTGCAGTAGATAGTTATTCATTTCTTGTTCCATTCTTTCATCGTAAAGTGTTCTATAAATTGTATCTTTCATTTTTTCAAAGTCATCAGGTTTGGCCTTTGACATGGAAATAAGATGGATGAGGTGAACCCCTCTATCCGAAATTATGGGTTGCGAAGTTTGCCCCTCCTCAAGATTTATGGCCGCGTTTGCCACCTCTTGGAGAAGCTGCGATGTTTTAATCATTCCCAAATCACCACCCTTACTGGCAAAGGGCCCCTTTGAATGTTTTTTGGCCGTTTCAAAGAAATCATTTCTGGATATGATTTGAGTTCTTAACTGTTCCATCTTGGATCTAAAAGATTCGATGTTTTCCTTCGTAGGGTTGGCCGTATATGGAAAAAGGATCTGTGCTATGTGAATTTCATGTTTTCCCGAAAATTTGTCCAGATTTCTTAGATAATAATTTTTGAGTTCTTCGTCTGTAATGCTAATTTTTGCCCCGATTGTTGCGCTTATGAATCGTTGTCTTTTTAGTTCAAATTTAAGGTTCTCTTTATAGCTGTCCCATTTAATGCCGTTATCTTTCAGCTCATTTTTAAGTTGAGGTAGCGTAATATTGTTTCTGGATAAAATATTATTGATGGCTTGGGATAATTCCTGATCGCCAATTTTATAGTCGGATTTTTCAATTTCCTGTTTGAAGATCAGATTATCAACTAGTTCGTCAATAACCTGCTTTCTTATTGTCTTAAAATCACTTTCATAATGTTTGGACTTTTTAAGATCCTGGAGGCGAGGGGCCATTCCCCTGTCAAGTTCCAAAAGAGTTATGACTTCACCATTTACAACCGCAACAATCTTTTCAACTATCTTTGAGTTTGCAGATGGATTTAAAAACAAGGTAGCTATTAAAAGAAAAATTAGAACTTTAATCATTCGCATAGGGCAATGGAATCCTTTCTAATAAATTCAGATT
The DNA here is from genome assembly GCA_964536295.1 of uncultured Pseudomonadota bacterium. Lineage (GTDB taxonomy): Bacteria > UBA10199 > UBA10199 > CAZHVX01 > CAZHVX01 > CAZHVX01. The sequence goes on along the minus strand of CAZHVX010000017.1, from coordinate 6,119 downwards.
TATTTCTACTTTTGCATTACCAAGAACATCGGCTTTCCACTCATCAAATATTTTTTCGCTCTTATCCTGATAGGATTTTGTGAAAATTTTATCATGTGCTTCGTCAAAGGCTAGCTGTTTTGCAGGGTATTTTTTGATGACTTTAAAAAGGTGATAACCGTAATCCGATTTAATGACGGGGCTTAATACGCCCGGTGCTAATGAGAAACATATTTCATCGAATACGGGGGGATATACTCCCCGTTGAAAAATCCCCAAATCGCCACCTTTTTTGCTATCCGGGCTTAGCGAATTTTGTTCGGCGATTACCTCAAAACTTTCTTTTCGAAGAATCCTTTTTCTTAGAATGTTTGCCTTTTCCTCACTATTAGTTACAATTTGTCGGGCCTGTAAGCGCTCTGGCTGAAAAAATTCCTTAGGATTGCTGTTGTAGTATTTTCTTAATTCTTCTTCAGTTATCTTTATATTGTTTTCAACTACATGTTGGGCAAGTTTTTTTAAGATAAGTTTAAATATTTTTCGTTCTTTCCAGTCTTGGTATGTGATTGATTTCAACTGTAGCATTTTCTGAAAAGATTCTTCAGTATAATTGGTTTTTGCCTTTTGGATTTCAAACTGAGCCTCTTCGGAGCTTACAGAAATGCCGAGTTCATTTGCTTCCTTTAAAAAAATTTTTCTTTCGATAAACTGGTCAATTACACGTTTTTTAAATTCATTTTTCTGCACTTCATCGGTGAATGACGATTCGCTGTATTTTTGCAGCTCTAGTTTTAGATCAACCAAGTAGTCTTCTATAGATATGCTTTTGCCATTCACCGTTGCTATAACTGAGCCTGAATCCATTTTTTTGCAGTTGCATAAGCAGAATGCCAGACACACAATCATGGCGAAAATATTGATATTTTTTAGCTTCATGATGATGGATTCATACTGAATATGACGCAATAACGCAACACTTTTGTACAAAAAACACATCGCAGGTCAGCGTAAAAATGGTAAGAATTACAAGGAGTTGTCAAGATCGTTATGAATTAAAAGTTAACCAATCTTAATTCGGCCGCTAAACGATAACTGGATTTTTCATGATTAACTTCGCCAAGCTCTTCACCATAGTATGCAAAATTGATAATTGGTCTGTACCTTAAGGCAATAAACTCAAAACCAGCACCTGCTGCTAGGTACCCCTGGTTAGTCCCAGCACGGAGCGATGGCTTAAGTACCTTTGCAAGAGTCGGGAAACGAATTTCCGCACCAGCATGAAACTTATTTAGCCAATGTTTCTTTTGGTTAAGCTCTCTGAAATCAGCAACTATAGAAGCCTCGGTTTCGCCGAGTGATGCATGAAAATCACCAAGGGTAGGGTGGATACCAACGCCAACACTAACTGACTGCGGGGTGTTTTCGGCACCACCTGAAAATCTTGTATTGGCAATATCCTGGTATGTGGCGGCAACCGTTGGTTTTAGAGTATCTAGAATATCAACTCCAAAATCTGGCACTTGATACTTTACACCAAGATCTGCGCCAACGCCGATACCTTTTTTCCACTGGCTCCATCCAAGGTCATCCGTTAGGTCATCCGATGCCAGAATGCTGTCCGCAGTAATTACATCCTCAATGCCCGCTCTATAGAGAACCTTTAATCCCAAACCAATTTGTAGATCATCAAAGAAAAAACTATGAGCTCCACCCAAATATACACCGGCGTCGTTTCTCATCTTAAATTCAAAATTGGTAAAGGCCTGGTTTCTCAATGAAATAGACGTTCTTGAATCCGTAATAACTCCTAAGTAAAAAAAGTGATGTCTAAAGGCGATTAGGGGATACCCCACATTTAGATACTGAAAATCACCGATGTGTTTCGTTGTAAAATCCTGAAAAATAGTTGTTTTGTCCGAATCCGCGGTTACATCACCCAGATCCTTGCTTAAATCGATAACATCCTTTGTCAGGGTGTATATGGAGGTTGATAGATCTATGAATGGATTTGCTCCAAAGGAGAAATGAAAACCCTCAAAGTCATTAATCGCAGCAGGATTGTAGAACGCCGCGTTATCATCCGTTCCCTTCATCGTCAAAAAAGCATTTCCCATCGCAAGAGGTCTTGCACCTCTATTGAGAGACGGATACTCATTTGCGATATTTGTCTCTGCCGCAGAAGAAATAGTAGGAACCGCGATCAATGAGAAAATCACTAAAAGTAAATAAAATTTGTTTTTCATCGGATTCTCCAAAAGTTTATTTTTTATCATATTACTGTTTACTGTATTGCTGTGTCGCCATCATCTGTGAAGTCAAAAACAGCACAATTAGCAACACCCTCGAAACCAAGGCCTCCTGGTACGAAGGTGGCGTCATCCGCATTTCCTGTATTTAGAGGATCTAGCTGACACTTTACAAAATCTCTTAACCCTTCTAAGCTAAACGCTGTACTTCCAGCTGTGCCGGTGTTTGCACCGGCTAATGCCCAGAAATTTTGTCTGACGGTTTCAACTAGGGAGCTGTCTGTTCCCTGACCACCCTTAATTAGATTGTCATCTGCATTAACCATGGAGCTTTCCACGCTTGTTCTATCGTCGGCGTCTAGGTTAGCCGGCGATGTTGTGGAGTCATACTCTTCGCCAACAGGTTGAGCCGTCAGGGTTGGTAATGCAAAGGACTCTATCGCCTGAAGGAATCCTAATTGAAAGTAATAGCTCTGATAATTATCGTCATTTGCGTCAGTTGGTTTGTATGTGTCATTATCCAGAGTAGAAATGGCATTTCTTAAATCACCGAGGTCATCTGCATCTTTCATGATCGCTGCCATAGTGGCTCTCATTACATCAAAATCCTTATTTTTCCCTGAGATGCCCTGTGTATCTTGTATGTCATCCATGATACCAAGTAACTCAATATTCGCACTTCCGGCATAGGCCGATGAAAGGAGGATCCTTGCTTCAACGCTCGAGGCATCGGCTGTTATGGCCTCTTGGCAGTATGTAACTGCGCTTGTGTAATCCGCATCGTCTAATGCAAATTGACAATTTTCGACGGCCTCTTCAAGAGATGATGCGCAAGCGATTGAGAACAAAAGAACCCCCAGGGTGGCAACTGTTAGCCACTTCTTTGAAATTTTCTTTTTCATATGTTTTCCCCGCATTTAAAGAAAGGTTAATTCAATTAAATGAATAATTACCAATATTTTGCTATAAGTCAAGTTGCTTTTGGGTTACATGTTGGGAAGAACATGGAAAAAACCAGTTTGAATTTTAGGCGACATTTGGTAAGGATGGCAATATGTCAGTTGTAAGTGTTGTAATACCTACATTTAACAGATCAGGTTTCCTTGTTGAGGCTATCGAATCGGTTTATGCCCAAACCTTTGGGGATTTTGATGTGATCGTTGTAGATGATGGATCCAATGATGGAACTGCAGAAATTGTGTCTGAGAAATTTCCACTGATAGAAGTGATTATTCAGAAGAACCGAGGTGTGAGCGCGGCTCGAAATGTTGGAATAAATCATTCGAAGGGAAAATATATTGCATTCCTTGATTCTGACGATCTATGGTTGCCTGAAAAACTTCAGGCGCAGGTAGATTTTTTTAGAGAGAACCCTGATATTTCGATTTGTCAAACAGAGGAACTTTGGATTCGAAATGGAAAACGTGTTAATCCAAAAAATAAACATAAAAAACATTCCGGGTGGATTTTTAAGGAGTGTATCCCCTTGTGTATAGTCTCACCATCAGCAGTGATGATCAAAAGGGAAGTTTTTGAAAAGATTGGTTTGTTTGATGAAGAACTTCCTGCTTGTGAAGACTATGATCTATGGCTTCGGGCAGCGCTTCAGTATGAAATAATAACATTACCTGAGCCGCTTATTATAAAAAAAGGTGGACATGAGGATCAGCTTTCAAAACAATGGGGACTGGATAAATATCGTGTAATGGCCTTGTTAAAAATATTAGATGATCCAAACCTTTCTCTAGATGAGAGAAAAGATGTGATTTTTTATATCCAGCAGCGGTGTAAGATACTTGAAAATGGTTATTTAAAGAGGGGGAAGGATGCGGAAGCACGGAAGTTTAGGGAATTGTCGCGGCACTAGTAGTGGATCCCCATCATAAGAAAAACATTAAATAACGAGTCGAATCCACCTTCGATTACTTCCTGTGTCACGGTGTTTATGGTTTGCGACTTTTTACTAAAGTGTAAGAAATCGCCTTGGAATTCAATCCCTGTATAAAGATACTTGTACATAAGGTGAATTCCCCCTGCGACGCTACCACCAATCCCATTTACTAAAAGATATCTTTCATCGCCATCTGGGTCCCCAGGTACCATGGCAATGTGTGCAGCAGGTCCCGCCTTTATGAAGGGTGTGATGTGCCAGCCTTTTATATCCGTTAAGGGTTCTAAAATCAGATGATAAACACAATTCAAGTTTATCCCCGCAACATGTTCCCGGTTGGATGAGGTTTCAGCGTTTGCGTATCGACTTTGTAGTTCAAAACCCAAATAGTCTAAGACATCCCATCCAAATATGAATGATGCAGCTAATTCAAAATCGTCACCTACCTGAGTATTTGTTCGGATATTATTGTCGTATCCAACATCCATAATACCACCACCAAAGAGAAGGTATGGACCTTCCTTAAAACCCTCTGATGGCATGGCAAAGGCCGTAATTGCAACGAAAGTGGAGAGGATCAAAAATGTTGTGGCGATAAGGGTTTTCATCTGTTATGTAATTACCACTTTGAATTTGTTTGGTCAATATAAAGGAGCTTGTGGTATATGGAGAAGGAATCCAATACAACTACGGCCCATAAAGGAAGGTTTGAGGAAACAATGAAATTAATTATTGCAACTCATAACAAACATAAGGTGAAAGAGCTTTGCGAAATGCTCTGTGATTTAGATATTGCAGTTACTTCCTTGGATGATTATCCAAATATTGGAGAAATAATCGAGAATGGTAAAACCTTCGAGGAAAATGCGAAGATAAAAGTTAGAGAAATTTCAAAGCATGTCAAAGATCAATGGATTTTAGCCGATGATAGCGGACTTTGCGTTGACGCGTTAAATGGCGAGCCTGGAATTTATTCTGCGAGATTTGCTGGTATGCCAATTAGCGCGGAAGCGAATAATCTAAAACTTCTTGAGGTAATGAGGAATATCCCAGATTACAAAAGAAGCGCGCATTTTGTGTGTGTGTTGGTTTTGATTGCTCCGGATAGTAGAGAATGGGCGGTTGAAGGAAAGTGTGAGGGGCAGATAGCTCAGGCACCTAAGGGGGATGGGGGTTTTGGATATGATCCTTTGTTTTTTATCCCAGAAAAGAAATGTACTATGGCAGAGCTTTCTTCGGAGGAAAAGAATAAGATCAGCCATAGAGGGATTGCGTTAGGTAAGTTGACGGATTTATTGATAAAATTGTCGCAAGAAGAGAAATAAAAAAACTGTTGTATTTTTATTTCAAAGCGCGTATATACGCACAACCTTTTTGGTGGCCCGCCTAGACGAGCTACGGCGAGGTTCTCGATTTGGCGTGTTTTTTTGGAATTCATCCAAAAAAACACGGGCCAAATCGAGAACCTCGCCGAAGTTCCGCAAAGCGGAACGAAGGCGGGTTGGTATTTGATATGTATTTGGTATTTGGTATGTATTGTGCTTATATCTTAAAGAGTAAAACGTCTGCTAGAACCTACGTTGGTGTAACCGGCAACATTGAGAGGAGGTTGAAAGAGCACAACAATGGGGCAGTTGACGCAACAGCAAATGACAAACCGTTTAATTTGGTTTCCTACATCGCTTTTATTGATAGAAAAAAAGCGTATGATTTTGAAAGATATTTAAAGACAGCTTCGGGGCGTTCATTTTTGAAAAAAAGGGTGTTTTAGTAGCCCGCCTTCGCTCTGATGAGCTATGGCGAGGCCCTCGAAGTAACAAGCAGAATTTCTTGTAAGAAATTCTGCTGTTACTTCGGGGTGTGGCTCAGTCTGGTTAGAGCACCTGCTTTGGGAGCAGGGGGCCGGTGGTTCGAATCCACTCACCCCGACATAATAATAAGCTACATTTTGGGAGTGGTGGAAAATACGTTTTGTTGACTCTTGTGTCATTCTGAGTCCGCCA
>CAZHVX010000016.1:2568-20899 GCA_964536295.1 uncultured Pseudomonadota bacterium | reverse complement strand
TTGTTGTTGATAAAGATGATCCGGCATTCAATGAACCAAATAAACCAATAGGCCCATTCTACACCCAAGAAGAAGCTCTACAGCGTCACGAGGATGACGGTTGGGATGTGATGGAAGATGCAGGACGTGGTTGGCGTCGTGTGGTTGCATCGCCCCTTCCAAAAGAAATAGTAGAATTTGACGCGATCAAAAAATTATTAGATTCAGGCGTGGTTGTTGTAGCGGTTGGTGGTGGAGGTATTCCAGTTTCGCGTGATGAAAATGGTCATCTTCATGGCGAGGCCGCGGTCATCGATAAAGATTTCGCATCAGCACTTTTGGCGCAGCAGTTAAACGCGGATCTTTTTATCGTTTCAACTGCGGTTGAAAAGGTTTGTTTGAATTTTGGAAAACCTGATGAAAAGAAGCTCGACAAGATAACTATTGCCGAGGCAAAACAATATATTAAGGAAGGGCACTTTAAACCGGGTTCGATGTTGCCCAAGATTAAGGCGGTCATTGAGTATCTGGAGAATGGTGGAAAAGAGGCCCTGATTACCGATCCGTGGCACCTGCCAGATGCAATCGAAGGTAAAACAGGAACAAGGATCGTGCAGTAAAACCATGTAATTTCAAGTGATTACACACGGCCACATTTAGAGAGTTTCTCAAGTGTGGCCGTTTTAGTCTTTAATCTTGACCTAAGCAGGTATGACTAATACAAAGCTCTTAAACACAGGAGGAAAAAATGGTGAATGAATTGAAATTTGACCTTAAAAAGGTTGAAAATGCAATTGGGCGCTGTAAGGAACGAAATGTTATTATTCCTACATTCGATCAACAAAAGCATCCGGAAAAGGCTCCGCAAAAAATTAAGGATAAACTTAAAGATGTGGGGCTTTGGGATGTAAATCCCATGAATTTATTTAGAATTACGTGGAAGAACGATATCAATACGGGTGGATTTCATGGTGTAAATTATATGGAGCTCCCATCATCATTGACAGGTATTAAGGCCAGGGTTTTTGGATTGATTGGAAAATATTTTCCAACAGGGGCCCATAAGGTCGGTGCATCATTTGGATGCTTGGTTCCGCGATTGGTTACAGGCACATTTGATCCAACATCTCAGAAGGCAGTTTGGCCATCAACAGGTAACTATTGCCGTGGTGGTGCATACAACTCTTCGTTGTTGGGATGTAAATCAATTGCAATTTTACCGGAGCTGATGAGCAAAGAACGCTTTGAATGGCTGAAAAGTATCGGATCAGAGGTTATTGCAACCCCAGGGTGTGAATCAAATGTTAAAGAGATCTACGACAAGTGTTGGGAACTAAGGAAAAGCGGCGACGATCTAGTCATCTTGAACCAATTTGAAGAATTTGGAAATGGTATGTGGCATTATCAGGTGACTGGTGAGGCCATGAAGGAAGTTTTGGATAAGGAGATGGGTTCAAAGGATAACTTCTTTGGATATGTATCGGCTACGGGTTCTGCTGGAACAATTGCCGCCGGTGATCGAATGAAAGAATTCTATCCACAAAGTAAGATTATTGCATCCGAAGCCTTGCAATGTCCAACTCTTGCATTAAATGGTTTCGGTGATCACAGAATCGAAGGTATTGGGGACAAGCATATCCCTTGGATTCACAACGTGAAAAATACAGATGTTTTAACTGCTATTGATGATGAGGCATGCATGCAGATAATGCGTTTATTTAACGAGGATGCCGGTAAAGAGTTTCTCAAAAAGAATAATGTTTCAGCTGATGTGATAGATAAATTGGAGTTGATGGGCATTTCTAGCATTGGAAATATGCTTTCAGCAATTAAGACTGCAAAATATTATGAACTTACCGAAAACGATGTTCTTTTCACTATATTTACCGATTCAATGGAGATGTATCAGTCAAGGATGGAGGAGCAGTCCAAGATAAATGGCCAGTATAATGCAGAAAAGGCTGCAATTCATGCAAATCATTATTTGTGGGGGCAAGATAGTGATTATCTCTTTGATCTTGGATACAGGGATCGTAAACGTGTTCATAACCTGAAGTATTTTACCTGGATCGAACAACAGGGAAAAGAGCTGGTGGAACTTAATGCGCAGTGGAATGATCGTGATTACTGGACGGGTCATTGGAACATGGCCAATCAATATGACAATCTGATTAATCAGTTTAACGAAGCAACGGGATTGTTGAATAATTTATAGGAACTTTATGTCATTGCGAGGCCAAAGGCCGTGGCCAGCCTTGCCGGCTAGGCAGGCAATCTCATGGGGATTGCTTCACTTTGTTCGCAATAACAAAATTGAGCACATGCCACAAAAAAAATACCAACTACATGAAGCCATAATGGAGGCCCAAAGGTGTCTCATCTGCGAGGATGCGCCATGCAATGTTGGGTGTCCAGCCGCCGTGGATGCCAAGGGTTTTATTCGCAAACTACGCTTTGAACAACTTGAAGGAGCGGCAAGATTAATCAGGGATGGTAACCCTCTGGGTGCATCTTGTGCTTATATCTGTCCCAGTTGCGGGCTTTGCGGTAAGGGATGTACGTCCAGCAAGCTTTTACGGGCAATCGATATAAGTGGTCTTCAGCGATTTGTTATGGATTATGATCGCGAACATAACCTTGTTCATCCCGAAAAAAAGCAGTTAAATGGTTTTAATATTGCGATCGTTGGATCAGGCCCTGCTGGTTTATCGTGTGCCGCTCGATTAGCATCTAACGGATATCATGTTGAGGTGTTCGAAAAAGAATCGGAACTTGGCGGACAGCTAAGATTGTCTATTCCAGATTTCAGACTTCCAAGGGAGGTTATCGATCATGAAATAAAAATGATTAAAAACCTTGGAGTTAAATTTAATGTTAATTCAGAGATCAAAGATCCAAATGAATTAAAGAAAAAAGGATTTGATTCAATTTTTGTCGCTCCAGGTCTTACGGTTTCCAAGAAACTCAATGTCCCAGGCGAAGATAAAAAAGGTGTTTACGATGCGTTGGACTTTTTGATGCGTGATAAACGTGGCGAAAAAATTCAGCTTGGAAAACGTGTCCTAGTTGTAGGTGGTGGAGATACGGCAATTGATGCCGCCCGCATTGCAAGAGAACGCGGGGCTCAGGTGCTAATACTCTATCGCCGCACACAGGAGGAAATGCCGGCCTATAGGCCCGATATTGATGAGGCCTTCGATGAAGGTGTTGAACTTTGGTTTAGGGTTGTTCCTGTTGAGGTGGTTGGTAATGGTAAGGTTGAAGGTCTCAAGCTTAATCGAGTCACATGGAAGGGTAAGGGCCGCCACATCAAAGGTTATGATATTGAAGGGCCAGAGTTTACAATCAGTGGTGACACGATAATAAATGCCATTGGTCAGGGTAGTGAATCTACATTCAACCTTCCAACCAACAATAAAGGGTGGATTAATTACAATTCTGAAACATTAAAGGTGAGTGATGGCGTATTTGTGGGTGGCGATTTTGCAACTGGAGCATCAACTGCGGTTGCAGCCGTTGCTCAAGGATCGCGCGCCGCGACATCGATACATGAACATTTAACCAAAGAAAAAGTAAAAGAGGTTCCAAATTTTGGTTCCAGATTAACATTTAATTTTCCAAGACCAGATGTAGATATCTCTGTAAAATTTTGTGGAGTTGATTTTGAGAATCCATTTATATTGGCTGCGGCCCCTCCATCAGATGATCTGGATATGGTTAGGAGCGCATTCAAGGCAGGGTGGGCAGGTGCAGTGTTGAAGACCACATCCATTGAATCCGAGAAGGTCGATCTTGCGTATCCTATGATGACATCCTTGGAGTTTGACGGAAAGAAGCTTGTTGGAATGGGAAATATCGATCTCATTTCGGAGCATCATATAGATGTTGTTGAAAAAAGGATAAAAGCACTTAAGGAAGAATTTCCAAACAAGGTTGTTATAGCATCGATGATGGGATCAAAGAAGGAAGAGTGGCAGGAGCTAGCACGTAGGATTAAGGCGGCCGGTGCCGATATGATTGAGTGCAGCTTTTCATGTCCGCAGGGTACTTTAGGGTCGAAGCCAGGGGCGATGTTGTCACAGGATTTCAAATTGACGGAGCAGGTTGCCGGTTGGGTCAAGGAAGCGGCTGGCGCTCTTCCAGTTGTTATAAAAATAAGTCCACAGGTTGAGGATATAGTCGATTCAGCAATGGCGGTTAAACGTGCCGGGTGTGATGCGGTTTGTGCTTCGAACACAATTCCCTCCTTGATGGGAATCGATCTGGAAACATTCATTCCAAATCCCAACGTTGCCGGCAAATCGACATACAGCGGGATGTCCGGGCCGGCGGTGAAACCCCTGACGTTGAAATGTATAGCAGAGATCTCACGTCGCGTGGGTATCCCGATCACAGGAACAGGCGGCCCAACCAATTGGCGCGATGCAGTTGAATTTATGGCCGTTGGTGCTTCCACAGTTCAGTTTTGTACGGCCGTAATGCATTACGGTTTTGATATTATAGATGATCTCAACGAAGGCTTGAGGGCTTTTTTGGCTAAAAAGGGGATGAAAAAGGTATCAGAACTTATTGGTAAATCGCTGCCATATATTACAACACATGATGGGCTTCCGAGATTGAAGAAGCTGCGTTCACGCATCGACGAAGATAAGTGTATTAATTGTGGCGATTGCGTTATCGCATGTCGTGATGGTGGGCATATGGCAATCTCGTGGAAGGATGATCGTAAGCCGCTGGTTGATGATGAGAAGTGTGTTGGTTGCAATCTCTGCAAAATAATTTGTCCCGTTGGATGTATAGCATTAGAAAATATAAAATAAAAAAAGGGATAACATATGGGGAGCCCGAAAAAGATTCTTTTTTATCTAATTGTTGTATTCTTGTTTTATTTATTTATTAGCGATGGTGAATTTACAGGGGGTGTTAGGGGTTTTTTTGCCGATATGCTAAGTATTACAACGGTTGGAACCGAGGCCCCCAATATTTCCACAAATGATATATATGGCCGCAGTGTAAGTTTAGAGGCCTTCAGGGGACAGGTTGCAATACTTACCTTTTGGACATCCTGGTGCTCGGCGTGCAAGTGGCAGATGCCGAAAACTCAACAGACTTACACAGAATCAAAATATAGAGGATATAAGCTTGTCACCGTTAATCTTGATGAGGAAAGTGAAGCTTATGTTAAAAATTATGTTGCGAATAATGGATATACCTTTCCTGTAATTCACGACAAGTCTCATATATTGGCCAAGAAATATGGAGTGAGTGGATATCCAACGACATTTATAATAGGACGTGATGGTGTCATCGTCAAAAAGATTTCTGGTGATGTTGATTTTTCTGAAAAACGTTATTCGGATATTTTAAAGGAAATACTCAACAAAAAATGATTTCTATAGAGAATATTTCAATAAGCATTGCTTTTATTGCGGGACTACTTTCATTTGCTAGCCCATGTTTTTTTCCGTTTATTCCGGGTTATCTTTCATACATGTTAGGGATCTCCGTTGACCAGATGAGACATACGGATCTTCATGATCTTCGAAAAATTACGATTATTCATTCATTGTTTTTTATATTTGGATTTACTGTTGTTTTTGTGTTGCTTGGGATGTCGGCTTCGTTTTTGGGATCCCTTTTAGGTGCTTACAGGTCGGTTTTATCGCGCATTGGGGGTGCGGTTGTTATTATCTTTGGCCTTCAAATGGTAGGACTTTTTAAAATTGGGGTTCTTTCACGTAAAAAGAAAATACATTTAGAAAAAGATAAATCGCGAAGATTTTATAAATCGGCAATAGTAGGCGCGGTTTTCGCGTTGGCCTGGACACCATGTATTGGGCCAGTTTTAGCTAGTGTGCTTTTGTATGCTAGCACAGCTGAAACAATTAAATTAGGAGCGAGCCTGCTTCTTGCCTTTTCATTGGGAGTGGCCATCCCATTTTTTATTGCAAGTTTGTTTGTAAATGTTGTTTTGAAATACTTTAATAAACTTGGAAAAGCACTTAAGGTTATATCCATAATAGGTGGGGTTTTGCTTATTTTTCTCGGAATAATTTTGTTACTAGATAAAGTAACAACAATAACTAAATATATATTATCCTGATATGAAAAAAGTGGTGAACATTTGTGTTAGTAATAAAAAAGGGCAAAAAAAAGTTCCTGTTGAAAACGCCATTTTAAAAAAAGATTTTGGTATTGTTGACGATGCTCATGCTACACCAACATCTCACAGACAAGTTAGTCTGCTATCAAGGGAGAGTATTAGTTTATTTAAATCTAGGGGAGTAAATGTTCAGCCCGGTGATTTTGCGGAAAATATCATAACCGAAGGGGTGAACCTTTCGAGCTTGCATATCGGCGATAAGATTCATATAGGTGAGGAGGCCCTTTTAGAGGTGACTCAGATTGGGAAAGAGTGCCATAAGCCATGCGCAATTTATCATGCGGTTGGTGATTGTATTATGCCAAAAGAGGGAATTTTTGCAAAAGTTACAAGGGGTGGGGCGATTAAAAACGGAGATAATGTTAAGATTGATTATGCTTGAAGGAGTTTTAATGAGACCACAGAGATTTTAAACGCAGAGGGTGCTGAGAGTGCTGAGGTCTCTGGGTTTTTTTTATTCTAAACCATAAAAAATCTCAGAGCTCCCAGCGACCTCAGTATTCTCAGCGTTTAAAATCTCTGTGGGCTCATCAAAGCTCATTATACAGGGAGGATTAAATGAGAGAAGCAGTTGAAAAAGTTTTAAACGAAGAAGTCAGACCGATGTTAGAGATACATGGCGGTGGAGTTGAGCTTGTGGATGTAACGGATGATGGAATCGTAAAAGTTAAATTGCAGGGAGCATGCGGTTGTTGTCCATCTGCACAGATGACGTTAAAGGGGGTTGTAGAGGCGGCTCTAAAGGCAAAGGTCCCCGGAGTTAAGGGTGTCGAAGCTGTATAAACCTTGGAGGTTTTATGCTTGTGAAAAATGGTACAGTTGTATGTCCAGATAGGATTATAGCCGATGGGGCTGTATATATTGAAAATGGTATAATAGCCGACATTGGAGAAAAATCCACATTTGAGAAAAAATACAAAGATGATCATGTGGACGCATGTGGTGGATTAATAATGCCAGGCCTTATCAATACCCACATGCATTTTTATTCCACATTTGCGCGTGGGATGTCGTTAGATGGTAAATCAGCAACAAACTTTGTAGAAATTCTAGAAAAGCTTTGGTGGCGTTTGGATAAAAAACTAACCGAAGAGGATATCTATTATAGTGCGCTAATTCCATTAATTGAATCAATAAAATGTGGAACAACTACTATCATTGATCATCATGCATCCCCATTTGCAGTTGAGGGAAGTCTAGATTTGCTTGCCAAGGCAGTGGAGGAGATTGGTTTAAGGGCATCCCTTTGCTATGAAATTTCTGATCGCGACGGCAAAGAAATTGCCGATAGTGGCATCGCAGAAAATGTTCGATTTATTAAGGAGCATAAGGGTAGCGATGTTTTGTCGGGTCTGATGGGGCTTCATGCTTCATTTACAATATCCGATGAAACCCTTGAAAAGGCTGTATCAGAGGCGAGCTCATTAAATGTGGGATGCCATGTTCATGTAGCAGAGGATAAGGCCGATCTAGATGATTCTAAATCAAAGTATGAAATGGGTGTTGTCGAAAGACTTAATTCAAGGGGAGTTCTAGGCCCCAATACTATAGCGGGACACTGCATTCATATTAGTGATAAAGAGATAGATCTCCTTGCCGATACTAAAACGAATGTTGTTCATAATCCGGAATCAAATATGAATAATGCAGTAGGGTGCGCCCGTGTGATAGATATGTTCAAAAAGAATGTCCTTGTTGGATTAGGAACAGATGGAATGACATCAGATATGTTTAGGGAATCTAAGGTTGCCAATATTATTCATAAACACGCAAACCAGGATCCAGGTGTCGGTTTTATGGAAAGCTACAAGATGCAGATGGAAAATAATCCAAGAATTGCATCAAAGCTATTTCCAAAAAAGGTTGGAACGATTGAAAGGGGTGCCTATGGTGATATTATAGTGTTGGATTATAAGGCGTCAACGCCACTTAACATAGATAATTTTGCAGGCCATTTCCTTTTTGGATTGTCAGCGGGAGATGTTGTAACCACAATATCTGGTGGCAAGGTGCTTATGAAGGATCGTAAACTTATTGGAGTTGATGAGGAAACAATCGCGGCCAAATCAAGGGATCTGGCTAAAAAACTCTGGAAAAGAATTTAATAGTATGGGATTAGGGGGAGGTAGGCTAAGGTTCGGAAACAATTATAGGAGGGTAATGTGGATAAGTATAAATTAGTATGTATTGATTGTGGTGCAGAATATAGGCACGATGAAGTTGAGTATATGTGTCCAAAGTGCGAGGGCACGGGTGACCCTAACCACGCACCATTGGGAGTTCTAAAGTGCGAGTATGATTGCTCTGCGGCTAAGCAAAATTTCAAACCGGATAACTCCAAATATAAAGATCATAAAAGGTACATTTCAATATTACCACTTGTCTCCGAAAATTCATTGCCAGAGCTGCCCATTGGACCAACTCCATTAAATGAAGTCAGCAGACTTCGTAAAGAGTTGGGATTGAATAACCTTTTTATAAAAAACGATACGGGCCTTCCAACTGGATCATACAAGGATAGGGCTTCATCCGTGGTTGTTGCAAAGGCAATAGAGCTTAAAAAAGATATTATTACCGCGGCATCAACCGGAAATGCAGCAACTGCGCTGGCTGGAATGTGTGCAAGTGTCGGCATGAAAAATGTTATCTTTGTGCCGGCTGCGGCTCCTCAGGCAAAATTGACCCAAATTGCAACATTTGGTGCAAAATTAATTCTAGTTAAGGGTACATATGATGATGCATTTGCATTGTCTATTGAAGCAACAAAGGAATTTGGTTGGTACAATCGAAACACCGCATATAATCCCTACACTGTTGAGGGAAAGAAAACCGCGGCATTGGAGATTTGGGAACAATTGGGTTGCAAGGCACCAGATAAGGTTTTGGTTCCAACTGGGGACGGAGTAATTATTGCGGGTGTCTATAAAGGATTTTACGATCTCAAGCAACTTGGATTGATTGATAGAATTCCTCAGATGATACCAGTTCAATCAGAAAATTCGGCAGCAATAGTAGATGCAGTGGAATCAAATGCAGATTATGTAACTGCACTGAAAAGTGCAAATACAGTTGCGGATTCCATATCAGTTCTTAAGCCTTCCAACGGAAGTTGGGCCCTGAAACTTGTTAAAGAAACAAATGGTTTTGGGATCAAGGTCACGGATGATGAGATTATAAAGACAATTCATTATTTGGCAAAATTAACTGGCATCTTCGCAGAGCCCGCAGCTGCAACGGCTGTAGCTGGGCTCATTAAAGCAACTAGGGAAAACAAAATTGGCAGGGATGAAATTGTTGTTGTGATAATTACCGGCACCGGCTTAAAGGATGTCCCAGCTGCGCAGAAAGCGGTTAGCATCCCTGAAGCAATAGAGCCCAAATTAGAGATAGTTAAGGGATTAATGTGAAAAGAAAGATATCCTATATCTTTTTTGCAATATGCGTTGTTATATTTGCTGTTGTTGGGTGTCCAAATAGGTCTACTTATCTAAAAATTGCCACTACCGTTGGAGTCAAGAATTCAGGTGTTATTGATATTTTGATATCAAGTTTTGAAGACAAATATAATGTTAAAGTGGTTGTAGTTTCTGTTGGTACCGACCAGTCTTTAGAGATGTCTAAATCCGGCGATGCAGATCTTATTATTGTAAGAAATTCATCCGAACTAGAACAATTCAAAGCAGATGGTTATGCATATAGAAGCAGATCGTTGATGGCCAATCACTATGTCATCGTTGGACCCAAAGATGATCCTGCAGGATTGGCAAATATGGATGCAATTAGTGCTATCGAGAAATTATCTGCCCAAAATCAATATAAGTATTTAACAAGGGGGTGGGGATCGGGGGTATACTCTAAAGACTTGATATTATTGGATAAATCTGAAGTGGAAAAAGGCCCATGGTATAAGAAAACAGGGGAGACCGTTGAAGGGATACTGCTTTCGGCGAGTCAATCGGGGGCATATACAATGGCTGACATGGCAACGTTTGTGAGGTTAAAGGATAAATTAAATCTAAAGCCCGTGGTAGAGAAGGATCCATTGCTGATTAATTCTTACAGCATAGTTGTTATAAGCCCAGATAAGGTTAAGGATGTAAAATCAAAATTGGCAAACACGTTTTTTGAATATGCATGCTCGAATGAAGGTAAAAAAAATCTTAAAGAGTTTGGACAAAAGAAATACTCCAAACCATTATTTACCAACATATGTGAATAGGAATGATATGATCAAGGCGATTGTTTTTGATATAGGTGGGGTTTGTGTCTTAGGATCAATGAGCGAATTTTATAATAAGGCATGTAAATATCTATGTGTTCATCCTAAATATGATTTTTACCAAAAACCCCTATTGTCTGAAAAATATAATAAAGGATTAATCTCCGCTAGAGATTGCTTCAATCAACTATTCGAAAGAGATATGACAGATGATGAATATGAACATCTCCGCAATATGTGGTTAAATACCTTTGTAAGAAATGAACCGATCTATGAATATATAAAACAGCTAAAGCAGGCCGGATATAGATTGGCGGTTCTCTCAAACTCCGATCAGGTTGTTTCCGACAAGCTCGCAGCTGAAGGTTTGTATGATGATTTCGAGCTAACAATATTATCGCATGAACATGGTGTGGTTAAACCAGGGCCAGAGATATATAAAGTTTTAATAAATTATCTTGGCTTAGAACCAGAGGAGATACTTTTTATCGATGATGTTGTAGTCAATCTTGATACCGCTGTAAAACTTGGTATGAATGTTATTTTATTTAAAGAAGTTGAACAATTCAAAAAAGAACTGAATGAAATCTTACACCTTTCCAAATGAACAATTGGGATAGTGGCATGGTTTACAATTTAGGCAAAGCCCTCCATATCCAAGTGATGATATGTCTGATTTTTCAACCCTAACATCAGCTAATACTCGAGGTAGAAAAAGATCCAATATCGTTCTTTCAAAGAATATGGCGCATGCAGGGATTCCAAGGACAACAGTGTTGTCCCAATTGGCGATTAAGAACATATTCCCAGGCAATACGGGGGCTCCGTGTGATATAACTTTGGCGCCCGCGTCCTGTATAGCATTTTTGGTGATATCGTCGGGGTCAACGGACATCCCCCCCGTTACAAATATTACATCGCACCCTCGATCCTTAAATTTATTCAAAGAAGCAATTATTGTATCTTTATCATCGGGGCAAATCTCTTTTCCTAAAAAAGTTGATCCATAATCCTCGATTTTATTTTTAATAATATCACTGAACGCATCCTTAATTCTACCATTGTAGACTTCGCTCCCTGTGATAACGGCCCCAACCTTTTTGTTTTTAAAGATTTTAACTTCAAGTGGAGGTGTAATCCCATTAAGTATTTTTTTTGCTGCACCAATTTTGTCTTTATCGATTACAAGTGGAATAATTCTAAAACCAGCCAGCGTGTCCCCCTTTTTAACGGGAACCAAGCTGTGTCTGGTAGTTAAAGCTAGTTGATCAATATTGTTTATCGCTGAAACAATATCCCTGGAAATGACCGCGAATCCGTCGACAGATGCCTTAAAGGTGATCTTGCCCTCAGAGGGTTTGCCATATTCGATATTATTGCCAGATATTAGTGGAGCTAGCTCATTTGCTGCATCGTCTTCGTGAAGTTGGTCGTTTCTAAGATCAAGGATGTAGATATGTTCTTTTCCAACGTCCAATAGTTTGGGTATATCGGATTTTTTAATGATATGGCCTTTTTTAAACAAAGGCCCCTTGAATTTACCAGGTATGATTTGGGTAATATCGTGAGCAATCACTTTTCCAACAGCATTATTGACGTGTATTTTTTCCATGTAGCCTCAAAACAAGTTTAATATTAATTTGATTGAAAGTAACAGTAAACATACAGCGAAGATTTTCTGAATTTTATCGGATGAAAGTTTCCTTGCTCCCAGATAACTTCCGATTTGGCTGCCGATGAATACCGCTATAATAATAGGTATCATGAATTTAAGGTTTATTGTTTGACTTGTTAGCTTGCCAGCAACTCCGAAAACCGAGCTAAATAATGTAAAAAGTCCACCCGCTGCAGCCGCTTCCTTTGTGGTTCCAAATCGGCAAATTAAGATAGTGGGCATTAATAATACTCCTCCACCTATTCCTATTAATCCGGCTATGGTTCCTAATGCAATTCCAATAATTGGTGCAAGCACATAATAAAATGAGCCCAATGAGCTTCTGACGCTGCTCTCCGGGTTTTTCCAAAATAATAATCTTATGGATATTATTAGGAGCGTAACTATTAGTATTATCAAAAAAGATTCCCTTGATATGCTAATCCTACTTGAGAAAAATGCAGCTGGTGCTGCTGTTAATATAAAGGGTAAGAGCAATTTGATTTTGGTGTGGCCTGCTTTTGCAAAATGGTATGTTGCACCAGATGTTACAACAACGTTACATGCAAGTGAGATTAAAGGAATCGAATTGTGGTCGATTTGAAAGAGTGTAAGGATTGGTGTGTACGCTGAAGCTCCGCCTTGACCAACCATTGAAAATATTATCGATACGAAGAAGAAAATTGGAGCTATGATATATTCAATATTCATTTAATGTCCTTTTCCATTCATCATATCGAATACATGAAAGATTGAAGGGTATATTGCCTCCAGAGATTCCTGGGCAGCCTTTTTCGATCCTGGGAAATTGATGATAAGAGAATTCTTACAGATCCCCGATGCTGCCCTGGAAAGCATGGCATATGGTGTTTTGCTCAGGCCATATGACCGTATGGCCTCGGCGATCCCAGGGACCTCTTTTTCGATTATTTCCTGTGTGGCATCAACTGTGATATCTCTCGGGCCTATTCCAGTTCCACCGCAGGTAATGATAAGTGAGATATTATTTTCAGTATATTTAAGTAAACTATTCTGTATTTTGTCTTTGTTGTCAGAAACAATATCGAAATGCTCCACTCTAAAATTCCAATCGGATAATTTTTCTTTAATTAAATTTCCGGCTGTGTCAGTGGCTTTTCCGGCTGATATGCTATCCGATGTAACAAGAATCGCGGCAGATAGTGGCGTTTGTAATTTGTTTGGGAAATCACTTTTACCACCCTTTTTGGAGATGAGCTTAGTTTCAGAGATTACTATCTCCTTATCGATTGCCTTTGCAAGATCATATATCGTAAGCGCTGTAATAGATGATGCAACGAGCGCCTCCATCTCCAGCCCCGTCTTTGATATAGCCTCCGCAGTAGCGCGGATTACAATTGATTCAGGGTTGATGGAGTATTCGATATCGATCTTATCTATTGGAATAGGGTGGCAATGCGGAATTAATTCAGGTGTTCTTTTGGCAGCTATGAGGCCGGCGGCTCTTGCGACATTTAGAACGTCACCCTTTGGTGTATTTCCAGATTCAATTGCCCTAATTGTTTCAGGCCTTGCCTTAAATGTAGTTGATGCTGTGGCAGATCTCAGCGTCTCTCTTTTATTAATTGTTGAAAGCATTTTAACCTCCAATTCGTTTCATATCATGATTGATTAAATAATCTTCACTTAATGTCAATCCGTGACTGGGTGGCTTTAACTGTGTTGCTTTGTATATCTCATAGGATATCTGATCGATATCATTTGTTTTTAAAACATCAATCAAATCATACTCAACCAGGGACAATAGGCATGGCCTTAATTTTGCGTTTGCTGTGATTCGTATTCGATTGCACGCGCTGCAAAATGGTTTTGTTAGTGGGGAAATCGTGCTGACGAAAGAGTCGCTACCCTTTATCTTGTATGTGTCTGCGACCTCAGACTGGTCGTTGCAGAATTCAAGATCTACAAATGTTTTAACCTTGTCAAAGATTTCGTTCATAGGAACTACAAGGTCGCTTCTCCAGTTTTTTCCACAAGTAGGCATGAATTCGATAAATCTTACATTACACTTCAGCTCTTCTGCCAGTTTAAGAAAGGGTAAAATTTCGTCATCATTGAAATTTCGAATAATAACCGTATTTATTTTAATTTTGATTTCGGTATCCAGGCATTGTTTGATTCCATTCCAAATCTTATTAAAGCAATCAACTCCAGTAATTTCTTTTAACCGATTTTTATGTAGACTATCCAAACTAATATTTATTCGTTCAAGGCCGGATTTCTTTAGGTCACCAGCCATTTCTTCTAGTCGATATCCATTTGTGGTAAGAGATAAATCACGGATTTGATCGACGGATTTGGCGTATGAAATTATTTCACAGATATCACTTCTTAAAAGAGGCTCACCACCGGTTAATCTCAACTTGTTTATTCCAAGAAGGGAAGACGCGCTAATTATTTTTTTTATATCGCTGTAGGATAATTGATCATTGGAGTGGTTTTTCGGGTGTTTCTCCTCACAATAACGGCAATAGAAGTCGCAGTTGTTTGTTACGGACAAACGTAAATAGTTGATATTACGATTAAATTTATCGATTAACATAGTTTTAATAGGAGTGGTGATAAATACGTTTTGTTGACTTTTGTGTCATTCTGAGTCCGCCAAAGGCGGGCGAAGAATCCAGTAAAATCAATTTGTTAACTCTGGATCCCTGCCTGCGGTAGGCAGGCTTCATTTGCCCCCGCCTTGCTGAACAACGCGAGGCAGGTTTGGCAAATTCAGGATGACAAAACGTATTTTTCATCACTCCCTTAATAGTTATTTAAAGGATAGCTAACAGGTTTTTTGAGGGTGGTCAAGTGGTCCCTTTTAGCGTATATAGGCCCCCCAATCTGGTAGTGATCCGTTTCCATCGGAGATACGTGCTTGGTTAGAACCATCGGCGCGCATTATGAAGATTGCTTTACCTTTTCCATCTCTAGTGGAACTAAATGTTATAAAGCGTCCATCTGGTGACCATGCGGGGTGTTCGTTATTTCCAACCTCTGCGGTCAATCTTTGGATATATGATCCGTCAGAGTTCATGATGAAGATATCAAAATTTCCCCTATCCTGTGATGCGAATACAATCTTTAATCCATCCGGTGACCAGGCGGGGGTATCATTGTAATGACCAACATAGGTTAAACGCTTTAGCTTTGATTCGCCTCCTTCTATTGGAATTCTAAAAAGATGCAGGTTGCCAGCCCTCTCCGATGCAAATACGATATGGCTTCCATCGGGGGAAAAATCAGGTCCGATATCGATTGCATAAGACGTCGTTAATTGTTTGATGAGACTTCCCTTTGTATCGATTATCCGTATATTAGAATAACCGGTTTCAGAGGAGGCGTATGCGATGTATTTACCATTTGGATGCCACGCCGGTGTTATATTGGTTGCAGAATTATTTGTAATACGCCTTGTATTTTTATATTTTGCATCAATCAGGTATAGATCAGGTGTTCCTTTGGCATATGAAGTGTACACAATATATTTTCCATCCGGGGACCACGATGAGCCTAGGTTAATTGATTTTGTGTCACTGATTCTGTAATTGTTGTAGCCATCCATATCCATCACATAAATTTCTTTATTGCCCCTTTTGGAAGCGGCGGTGTATGTGATCTTTGTATTAAAAATACCTCTAATGCTGGTGAGGGCCTCCATTACTTCGTCCGAAAAACGATGGGCAATCATTCTGATGTCATCGCTGGTTCCCTTGTACTCCTTTCCAACTAACATTTGGCCAAGGTATGGATCAAACAACCTCAATTCAACAAGCAACTCTTTGCCATCTTTTTTCACGCCACCTTTAATAAGGGCCAGCGCTTCAATAGCCGTCCATTGTGTGAAATCGACGGTATCCTTTGTGATCCCCGAGCTTTCCTGGTTCTCCAGAAATGCTTCCTTTGGGATAATTTCAAAATAGCCCGATATCTTGAGATCATTTCTGATTATGTCAGCGATTTGCCGATAGATTTTTTTTGAATCAAAGAATGGCTCGATATGTACCAAATCACAAATTGCTATTGGAAACTTTTTGTCAGAGGGCTGATCTATAGGGATATATATTCTAGCCGATGCAGTTGTTGAAAAAGTCAAAAAGAGTATTAAAAATAATATTTTTTTCATTTTAGCATTGTCCCGTTATGGTTTAAGTCCAGGATTAAATTCTACCAAAAAACCTTCATTATATGCTTCCCACTTTAATCGTTCGGTTGGAATCGGTAATGGGGAAGCCTTTGCAATAGCCCTCTTTGCTGAGGAGTCAAACGATATATTTTCAGAGCCCTTTACAAGTGTAGAGCTTATAATTTCACCATCCTCATTGATCATGATAACATATTGGCAACTTAGCGATGTATCAGTCGCATATCTTTCGGGGATGATCCATTCCCCAATTATCTTTGATCTTACCATAGCTTGATATTTAATATACTCAACATCATCCGGAGATATATGAATCGCGTTCTCAGCGGTTCCATATTTAAAACCCTCTCCCTGGTCCTTAACCTGTGCGGCTTCGATCTCCACCTTACGCTGCTTTAGCTGTTTGTCTATAGAGGCCAAGGCGGCCTGCATCTTGATTTCTTCCTTGCTAAGGCGCTTTTGTATTGGCTTTTCCGGAGACTTCATTCGGTCACTTTGTTTTTCCGGCTTTTTTTCTTCTAGCACCTTTTTTTGTTGCTGTATGGTTGTTTGAGGAAGGTTTTTTGCCTCTTTTATTTTCTGTTCGATTTGTTCACTCATGCCCTTGGTGAGTTGAACCCACATTATATTTAGTTTTGGTTTTTTCTCAATAAATCCAAGTTCCGGTGCAAGGATCATGATCACCACTGCAATCAGGTGAGCAATAACTGAGTAAAGTAGAGCTTTATTAAAAGATAATGATTGATCTGAAATGAACACAAAAGTTGCCCTCTCCTAATTCAATTCCTTTTCGGGTTGAGTGATCATTCCTATTCGTTCAACGCCAGCTTTTTTTGCAACAGACATAATTTTGACCACTCTTCCATATTTTATAGAGGTATCGGCTTTGATGAAAAGATCTTTTTGCTTTTTATTTTCGAAAATAGCCTTTAACTTTAGCTGAAGCGCGCTATCATTATAATCGTGTTTTTCATCGTCACTCAAATATGCCTTACCATCTTTTTTGATGGTTAATATTACATCGCTCACGGTTCGTTCCAATGCAGGGGATGCGGCCTCCGGCAAATCAACTGTCATTCCCTGTTGTAGAAGAGGAGCCGTAATCAAAAATATAATAAGAAGCGTAAGCGACACATCAACAAGTGGCGTGACATTTATCTCCGATAGTTGTTTAAAGCGCCCTAGATATCGATCTCTTAGTCTATTTGATCCGGTGTTAATCATTTTTCAAAATATTCCTTTTCAACTCTGTGATGAAGATCTTCGGAAAAATCAGCTATATCTTTTGTTAATGATCGGATTTTTCCGATGAACATGTTGTAGAAAACAACCGCTGGTATAGCTGCAAGCAATCCCAAGGCAGTTGTAAAAAGAGCTCCTGCAATGTGAGGTCCGACAATTACCAAGCTTGAGGAACCGGTTACGCCAATTCTCCAAAAAGCCAGCAAGATTCCCCAAACGGTTCCAAATAAACCGATAAATGGTGTAACCGTTGCCGTCGTTGCTAGAAAAGAAATAAGGCCCTCCATTTCATAGACCTCATCATCAGATGAACGCCTGATATTTCTATTGACATGTGCGCTGGTGGATGTTTTCCCGTGCTGGCGGATCTCCTCCATTCCGGCCTTGAAAACATTAAATGCCGGACATCGTTTAAAGGAAGTTCCTTTGATTAGCTCATTTATGGTATTTGTATTCCAAAATTTTTGGTAAAAAGTTTTGTTTCGAGAGTCGATCCTCTTTAATTGCTTATGTTTGACGAGTATTACGGCCCAGCTAACGACCGAAAATATTACCAGGACCACCATTGTAAGTTTAATTATTAGATCCGAATCGGTAATTAGGGTCAAAAAATGGCTTTCTGTGTTAATAACAACGGGTTCGGTTTGTAAGAGAAGTCCTGCAACTACTTGTAATAACATAACTTTTCCTTTCGGTCTTGATTTTTAAGGGGTCCCCCAATTAGTCGCCAATGATACTGGAAAACATGAAAATTTGTCAACTTGTCCTTACGGGAATGGTGGAAAATACTGTCTTTTAAAAAAATGTCACTCCCGCCCCGTATCAAGTACGGGGTAAACTACGGCGGGAATCCAGTAGTTTCAACAAGCTCTGGATCCCTGCCCGCCGGCAGGCAGGCCTGCC
>CAZHVX010000016.1:0-2468 GCA_964536295.1 uncultured Pseudomonadota bacterium | reverse complement strand
CCTGCCCGCCGGCAGGCAGGCCTGCCGGAGTTTACCCTCGCGCAGGCGGGGGCAGGGATGACATTAAATAGCATTTTCCACCACTCTCCTTATAATAGAGTAAATTTTATTTGTATAGTATTGAATTGGAAAAAACGGAGGTGCGGCTCGATAAAGCTTGATTGAAGCTCCTTTAATATGTTAGCTGATTACAGTTATTTTTAGTAAAAAACTGTTTTTCTTGACAGGATTTACAGGATTTTTTCATCGCTAAAATACAGAAGAGTGGTGAAAACGCAGAAATATGATTTTAGTGTTTTCTGATAATTTCAGCGTCTCTGCGGCGACGAAAATATATCCTGTTAATCCTGTCAAAAAAGTATTTATGTTTATTTTGTTTCAAATAAAATTATTTTGACAATACCTTGCGGCAGAGTAGGAGAAGAAAATATGGCTGATTTGAAAAAGGTTGGCGAACTTCGGGAAATTGCACGACTTCTTCGTATCGATGTCGTTAAGATGATCAATAAGGCCAAGTCGGGACATACTGGTGGTTCATTAGGGATGATGGATATGTTAGTTGGATTGTATTTTCATGTCATGAAATACGATGCCAAGAATCCAACCTGGGAAAACAGGGACCGTTTTATTTTATCAGCCGGGCACTGTGTTCCGGCGTTGTACGCCTGCCTCGCTCAAGCTGGATTTTTTCCAAAGGAAGAATTGATGACGCTGAGGCAGCTTGGTTCAAGATTGCAGGGGCATCCAAAATATACACCTGAGATGGGTATTGAGATGTCAACGGGTTCCTTGGGGCAGGGGATGTCGGTTGCAAATGGAATTGCCCTTGGAGCAAGGGTCAACAATCAGGAGCATACTGTGTATAGCATGCATACGGATGGTGAGTCTGAGGAGGGGATGCTCTGGGAAGCGGCTATGCTTGCGGGACACTATAAACTTGATAACAGAATTTGTATGCTTGATCATAACAATATCCAGATCGATGGTTTCTGCACGGAAGTTATGAATCCCGCGCCCTTAGATGATAAATTTAAGGCCTTTGGCTGGTGGGTGAAGGTCATTGACGGCAATGACATGGCAGAAATTGTTGATGCACTTGATGAATCCAAAACCGTTAAGGGTAAACCCAAAATGATTATCGGAAAAACTACGTTGGGTAGGGGCGTGTCAATATTTGAAAACAAACCTTCTTATCATGGTGTGCCACCCTCTGATGAGGAATTAAAAATAGCCTTGAAAGAATTGGGAGAATAAGATGGAAAAAGTAGCAACGCGTAAAGCATACGGTGAAGCAGTTACTGAATTGGGGAAAATAAGAAAGAATGTTGTTGTGTTAGATGCTGATCTATCCGCCTCCACTCAAACCAAAATCTTCAAAAAAGAATTTCCAGAAAGATTTTTCAATGTTGGCGTGGCAGAGCAAAACCTTATGGGAACTGCCGCTGGGCTTGCACATTCCGGCAAAATTGTTTACGCATCGACCTTTGCAATTTTTGCTACGGGTCGTGCCTGGGAGATTGTGAGACAATCAATTGCCTATCCAATGTTGAATGTGAAAATTTGTCCAACTCATGCTGGTATCACTGTTGGTGAGGATGGTGCGTCACATCAAACAGTAGAAGATATAGCTATCATGAGAGTTATTCCAGGTATGCGAGTCGTTGTTCCTGCAGATGCAACGGAAACGAAGGATGTAATAAATAAAATCGCAGATTATAATGGACCAGTTTTTGTGAGATTGTCTAGAGCAGCTACTCCAGTTATATATGGTAGCGATTATCCTGGTTTTGAGTTTGGAAAAGGTCATGTGATCAGGGATGGAAAAGATATTACGATTTTTGCAATTGGTTTGATGGTTCCTAATGCACTGGAAGCAGCAACTCTTTTAGAAAAAGAAGGCATTGATGCTGCAGTTGTGAATATGGCATCTATAAAACCTATTGATGAAGATCTGATAGTTGAAATGGCCGAAAAAACCGGCAAGGTCGTAACGGCTGAAGAACACTCTGTCATTGGTGGCCTGGGTTCTGCCGTTGCTGAGGTGTTGGCCAGACGTTGCCCAACCCCACAAAGATTTATCGGCATACAGGATGAGTTTGGTCAGTCGGGGACGGCTTCAGCTCTCTTAGAACACTATAAATTGATGCCAAAAGACATAGTTGCTACAGTCAAAGATTTTTTAAAGTAATGTCAAAAGTTGACATGGTAAAACGAAACAGCCTGCCTCGCCCTTGCTCGGCAAGGCGGGGATGAACACACCAGCCCGCCTTCATATTTCTTGTACGATGGCTGGCGGGGATGAACGCAGATTTTAACCTTTGTCTGTGTTTATGTTATTGGTTAGATAAACAGAAAGCACAATAAAAAGAAGCAATTAGTTCTTTAATAGTCGATTAGAAAAATGCTAATTAAATAACAATTAAAAAGGTATTTTACAAATATTTTATGCAAATAAGGGGATAGATACA
>CAZHVX010000015.1:14667-21091 GCA_964536295.1 uncultured Pseudomonadota bacterium | reverse complement strand
GTTAAAACACTGGATTCTTCGCTACCGCTCAGAATGACAATATTGTTAAATGTCGGAATAATCAATTTTTCAGAGGTTCCTTTAGAATGAAAAGAAACATAGGTATCAGGAAAAAGATAAACAGGCCAGCGCCTGCACGGTTCGCCAAAGACAGGTTACATCCGCCACCACTGGCCAGATAGTCACCGCCGTAACGATTAATGCCTGGTTGCATTTCACATACATCCCCGATTCCGTTGTTATTGTCATCTCCCTGATCCGCATTTGGAACCAATGGACAATTATCCTTTTCGTTGATGACGCCATCGCTATCGGAGTCGTTGTCACATTCATCACCTAGGCCATCATCATCGATATCGCTTTGATTATTTGCAACGCTTGGACAGTTATCTTCTTTGTTTAACCAGCCATCACCATCCTTGTCATCATCGCACGCGTCACCATTACCGTCGCTGTCCAAATCATCCTGATGTGGATTGAACGCGGTCCAGCAATTATCTTGATCATCGTAGATTCCGTCGCTATCCTGATCGAATCCGGCGCCCGTTGGATCGCACGCGTTTCCAAAGCCATCACCGTCGTCGTCGTATTGGTGCGGGTTGTAGGCTACGATACAATTGTCTGCCCTGCAAAATCCGGATATCTTTTTGCACTTGGTTTTTCCAAAACCTGCGCCACCTCCATCCAGATATCCGTCACCATCGCTATCGGGATCCCAACTAAAGAGCATGTAACCGGGAACGGTTTTTTTATTTGATAAACTATAAGCTCCGCTTTCGACTACATCAGGAACGCCGTCGTTGTCATCATCTGTGTCGCATGCATCACCCTCAGTATCAAGATCGGTATCTAATTGATCAACGTTTTTTACGCATGGACAATTATCATAACCATCAGCGATTTTATCGCCGTCTGAATCATTTGCCATACCGGGAATACACACGTCGCTTGGGGATCCTAAAACCTTTGCGTAATTTGCATTTCCAGGTGAGAACTGATATTGCATCTCTGTCCAGTCATCTACTCCATCATTGTCATCGTCTTCATCGCATGGATCACCAGCGCCGTCATTGTCTGTATCTAATTGCGATTTGTTTGCGTACATTGGACAGTTGTCATCTGAATCTAAGATAGTATCATTGTCGGAATCATTTCCGTTGTCGCATTCATTTCCGATGCCATCCTCATCACCATCCTTTTGATCCTTGTTTGGGAAGATTGGACAATTATCCTGTCGTCCAGATAGAGATCCAAAGCCTGGCCCTGGGCCGTCCGCTATGCCATCTCCGTCAGAATCCGGATTTAGTGGATCTGTGCCAATTTCCAGTTCTTCCGCTTCGGTTAAACCATCGTTGTCATAATCAAAGTCGCATTCATCCCCTGCCAGGTCGCCATCCAGGTCACTTTGAGCAGGATTGAAAATCTTTATACAATTATCCTTTGAATTGGAAACTCCATCCATGTCATCATCACCATCGGGGTTGCCAACTGGCGGTGGAGTCGGATCTCCCTGACTTCCCTGATCATCATCTTGTCCGCCACCAAAGGATGAACATCCGTTATTTGTTCCGGCAACGGTTGGACACTGATCAATTTTGTCATTGAAGCCGTCATTGTCGGTGTCGATCTTTGCCGGATCGGTTTCATTACTATCCTTGATACAATCATGATCTGCATCTTCTGATCCGCTTGTTAAACCGTCTGCATCATAATCGTAACTCCATGGATCCTTGCCGGCATCCAGCGCCTCAAGGTACCATGCACGGTTTGCGCAATTAGCCGTGTATTGTATGCTTTGAGATAAGGCAAATGTCGGTGAAAATTCGGATGTGTTTCCATATTGATCAACGGCGATTGCGGTAAAGTTTTGTGTCGCCACAACTCCATTTGGCCATGATGCAATGAACCTTTTGTAATTGTATGGATAATAGCCAATATCAATCGGGCCACCTTTAAGTATTTCATTGGTGAGTTTAATGGATGCAACGTGTTCCACCTTGTTGGGATCGCTGCCAATGCTGCTTGCCGTTGTGAATAATTCAATTGAGCCGTCACTCATCGACGGTCCGATTCCCGTGATGAAATATTGCGAAGCATTGGATTGCAGCCTTCTTAATTTGAACGGATAACTGATATATTGGTTCGCGGATCCATAAAATTCAATGTTGTTGTTATTGTTGTCTTCGAAGATGTTTTCAGAAACCTTATTAAAATCGCCATAGACGATCCTTATTCCACCATTTCCATTATTTTTAAATGTATTTTCGGCGCCGACTCCGCCAATTTGGTTGTGACTGCCGTAGATGTAAACTCCATAACCGGAAAGATTTTCAAAGAGGAAATCCTCTACGCTGTTGTTGTTGCCGTGGATTCGGATTCCATTGTCCACGCCGCTGGTGAAGTCGTTTGTTCCGCTGCCGGCGAGAATATTTTCATCTCCGTCAACACGGATTCCCGATCCGCCTGTTTTTAAATTGGTTGCCTTTATAAAATTTATATCGTTGCTGTCTGAAATAACACGTATTCCGTAATTAACCTTTTTGTTTCCATCCACAACAATATTTTCGATAATTGATTCGCCATCACCACTTAAACTTTGTGTAGAACCGGCAACAACGATTACTGCATCATCTGATACGTTTAGCGGGCTTGATGACATCTTAACGGTAACAGCGGGATTGCCGTAGAGCTTTTGTTTGTTTGAAATATAAACCGGAAGGTTTACGGTGATTGTTCCGGAAAGAGAGTTGCTAATAACAATGGATTTACAATTAGCGCCCGCATTGTGTGAAAAATAAGTAAGGCTTCCGTATGCCTCCGATGTTCCAGTTTTCGTAACAAGACAACATGGAGATGTTTTTCCACTGCAAGTGTCCGCACTAATAGTTAATGGATGAATGATGCACAACAACAGGGTTGCGCAGAATATTTTTGTAAATATTGTTTTCACATCTATACCCTAGCCTCGCCGTAGCTCATCAGAGCGTAGGCAGGCCTACCTTTCTGATATCTTATCGATTATAGTTTGTAAAGGTTGCTATGTTTTTGTGCCTGAGAGCACAGAGGTTTTAACGCTGAGGGGGCAGAGAATGCTGAGAACTCTGAGGTTATTTGTTGTTTTATTTATTGTTAATAAAATCATATAGTTAATAAACTAAATAAAGCCTCAGCGCTCCCAGCGACCTCAGTATACTCTGCGTTTAAAAACTCAGCATTCTCAAATATAAAAATGTAGCAACTTTTTTAGATTATAGACGATACAAATAATAAGGGTATAACTATGGCCGAAAAAATAAATTATAATACATATTTGGCGGAAATAATTTCAAGTATAGACACCATTAAAAATGTCTTGCAGTCGGGTAATAAATTTGAAACGACGAATGATCTTATTAATGAATGTGTGCCAACGGTTCAAGATCAAGAAGTCTGTGTATTGAAGGAAGGCAATAAAAATGCTACTTGCAGCAAGGTTGTTGAAAGGAGCATGAGGGTTCGTTTTGCAACCGCAGACGATCTGAAAACGAAAGAGAAGGTAGATTCAAAAACCGCTACCAGAAATACTTTAATGCAAAAAAACAAGTCAACGCCGTCGATGGAAACGCTTCAGTATGATGTATGTGATACCGATCTCATGGTTACAAAGGATAGGTCATATTTCAATAAGCAATTTGGTTTGGCCTCAAAGGGTATCAAAAGTATCGCAGCCAATTATGTATCTAATCTCCAAGAGCATGGTGTAAATGGTGTAAAGCTTGCCATTGGCAAACCGGGTACGGAAAAACCAAGGGTTATCAAGGCTGATCTCGATGGCGATGGACATAAAGATTCGGCAATGGCCTTTGTTATGAGTACATCATCATATATTCCGGGCAATGTAGAATCACATCTTACTGAAACATGTGCTGATAAAAGAGAATGGACATCCGTGATGGATAATTACGTTGTGACTACAATCATTTTTTCATCCACCCTTTTCTGCGGAAAGGTCCTTGTATTCGAATTTACGGATCTTAATAGACGATATATCTACTCCGGAACTAAATGAAGGTCTGACCCCATTAGTTTTCACGCAACTTTTTTTCCAATATGGCGATAATATATATAGGGGAATGCTATACGTGGAACGTAGGACGTAGTACGTACGATGTGAAGGATATAAATAATGACTGATAATTTTAAAATACAGGGCGTTTATTTCTTTGATGAGTCGAAGTGTAAAGAGGAGTATAAGGATGGTTGTACTTCAAATACTTACAACTGTAGCACTGCATTAGAATCCGTCGTGGATGCAAAATATTTTGCGGATCCCGATAGCTACTTTGGTGGTGAAAAAAAAGGACAACGTATAGAGTTTGCTTATGATGGAAAAATATATTACGGAAAAATAGATGAAAAGAAATCTGAGGTTCAATTTTATTTAAAGGGAACAACGGATACAGAAATCGGTTCACCCGTTAAATACAATCCTGGCGCGGGTGAGATCTATCTCGTAGCAATCCAAGAAAAAGAAACCAGTAATCCAGAATTTGCCTTCCAATATGATAAGAGTCGTATCGATGAATACATAGAAGATAAATTATCAAAATTAGCTCGTTTGGGAAGAAATAAAACTTACGAAAAGAAAACAAAGAAGACAAAAAAAGTCGGTGCGCCATTTATGCTCTTCGAATTAAATAGCGGGTATTCAACGCGCCCCGAACGTCCATCGTCTTCTTACATGAGTGAACATGTCAAAGGTGTCAAGCTTAACGAAGACGGCGGCCCCTTTAATCGAGATGGATGGATGTTTGACATCGGCATTGGTAGGGATTTCTTACCTAATTTAGAACATGATTTGATAGTTGACGGGCACGCAGGGTATGCGGCGGGAGCCGAAAGATTTTTTGTAGGGGGCCCTTCCCTCAGATATAGATGGAATTTTATCCCAAGATGGTTGGGAATTGAGCTTGGTGTGATTGATATGGTGCAGCTTGCATCCGATCAGCCACATGTAGCTGGATTCAATTTTGCAACGCAGGCGCTTGTCACATTTTATCCGGTCAGAAATGATAAATTCGAGATGGGAATTAATGCCGGATGGCGGGGCGAATTGTACAATACGGCAAGATATGATTTTTCGGATAGTGGATGGTCAGGGGAAGCAAACGCATTAGTGTTTGGTTTAGAATTCAGGGGCGTTCGTAAGGATAAAGAATATGAGCACCTTGAAACTCTAAATTGTTCCAACAATCCAATCAAACCCCATGTTCGCGTCAACGAGGCCGGTGATGCTTCTGTTGTTGAATATAAACAGGGCGATGTAAAGATTGACATAAAATTAATTAATTTTCATCCCCCACTTGTCATTCAATCCAAGGAAACGACTCCATTGTTTACATGGAGTACCGACGATGTTAAACGTGTTACGGTTACGAATCCGAAGGCGGAATACGAACCATATGCTATGAAGGATATTTCACGAGATATATTTATAAGCCTTACGAAGTTGGCCGGTGATTACATTAAGGCCGGCAGGAATAAAAATGAGGCATATATAGTTATCGATGGATTTGCCTGGGTTGGCGCCGGTGGTGAGGGACGAGCGAATTATGATTTGACCTGGGAGATGGCCTCCCATGCAATGATCAAATATCCCCATGAGAGGGGCCCTGAGATGAAGGGCCAGCCCGACACATTGATGGATTGGCTTATGGTTAAAGATAGGCTCTTCAAGGGTGGTATGCCAAAGATAGATGGCGTTACAATTAAGTCCGTTAAGGATTTTACGCAAGAGGATTACGATAATTATCCTGATGCCGATAAAGAAAAAATCGAGGCTGCCTATAATCAAGGTAGGTTCTTAAAGATTCAAGCCGTTAATGAACGAACAGGTGAAGCCTTTACCGCTGTTTTGGAATTCAGGCCCCGCGGAGTTGGCGAACGTCCGGATATCCCTGATGCTGCTATTAAAAACAGGGCGCTGGATGCAGCAGAGGGCAATATACGAAATGAGTTAAAGACGGGTGATTATGCCGTGCATTACCAGAGGGTAATGCGCAGGTTTACATCCGCTGATGGTACAATAGACGAGGCCACGATCAATAAATTACCCAAGGATCAGAAGATTGAATTAGTGAGAAGGATTGTTTTGGAGGCTCACACAAAAAAAATTGAGGCTGAATATGACGATGAAGGAAGCGTATCTAGCGAACTCTGGCGTGATTATGATATGCAACATTACAGTCACTCACTATTCCCGTGGAATAAAGATAAACCGAATGGATGGGAACATGGTAAGCATAGTAATGGTATAGAGATAAAGATTCGCGCTTCACAACCTGAAAAGCAAGAGGGATACGAATATCTCTATGAGGGTAGACTTGAGACAAATTCCGCTGCGCTTGCAGATATTTATCAAACCAGATTTTCTATAGCGAATTCA
>CAZHVX010000015.1:0-14657 GCA_964536295.1 uncultured Pseudomonadota bacterium | reverse complement strand
GTGATAGGGTTACAAAGATACCACTTCAGGATTACAAGGATCGAGGAAGGCCCGGTAAAGAGACAACCCGTCCGTATCTGCAGCACTTTGCAAAGGAGACTGAAGGTTCTTATATCGTATTGGTTGTAAATCGTTTGCATGATGCATCTGTTCTTGAAGCAGATGCAATCAAAAAAGATAAATTTTTTGCCAAAAAGATCGGTGAATACGTAAGTGTTCGCAGGCCCGAGGGTGCCGGATCGGTTAAGGTTGGATACATGCAAAATCCTTATATGGCCGAGGGAATATATCTCCTAGAATTTTCATATGAACCCAATGAGTATAATGTTCAGAAAAATCTAGAGTCGGCAGCTGTATGGGAACATTTTAAGTCATCAGACAGAAACCCCGATGCAGAGCCTGTTAGTGGAGATATTGATCTTGGTGAGGATACTGAGGTTTCAACTGGGACAACATTGAAAGTGGCTAACGCAGGTAACGTCCGCGTTTCCGCTCCTAGGCCCGTGGTTCCGGTTGTTCCATTAGCGCCGGTAGATACAAGGAGTGATGAAGTAAAACTTACAGAAAAATCTGTGGCGCCGGCGCCTGTAGTACGCTCAGAACCGGTAGCACGTCCAGAACCAGTGGTTCCCCCAGTACTTGCTGATACTAGAAGTGATGATCAAAAGCTGGCGGAATTGAAGGAAAGATCCCAGGCGTTTAAAGCGCTTTGTGATGCAAAAAACCCCGACAAAAAAACATTAACTGATAGATATAATGAATTAAAAGAGTTGATCAAAAAAACAGTATTTAGTGATCAAGCTATTAAAGATATGGTTGATTCTTTTACACCAGTATTAGATAATCAATTTCGCGAAGCTTCTTTACAGATATAGAGGTATTTGTGTAAGATTGGAGGCAAAAATGTCAGAGAAACCAGGTAAACTATTACCAATGGAGAAGTCCACCCTATTCTATGATGATCCGGAGGTGGCAAAGTTTGCACGTCAAGAGTGTTCAAAGGTTGACGCCATAGAGGACGGCTGCGAGGTCAACAAAAAGAAGCAGGTTGGACAGGATGAAAGTGGAAATACCTGTGTGGTCCTGAGCTATTTCGGCTCGGATTTTGTTCCAAAAACAAAGCAGGTCTGCTCCCCTCTTTTAAATCCCCTTTTTCAAAAATACGAGGAGATGAAACTTGCAAAGCAAGAGGGCGTAAACGCCTACGAGAAACAATTTAAGGATGCGATGAAGGAGCTAAAGAAATTTCCTGACGTTACGCAAAAGATGATAAACGAATACATGTTGAAACGTATGAGGGAGGTTCAGAAGATCAATACGGATGCCCTGGAATCCGCGAACTTCGTCTACAAAAATGAATTTGTTCAGAGGGTCTTGACGTATATCAAGTGTCGCAGATCGTTGCCAGGTTACGAGGCAAAGGAAGCGGGCTTTATCAAAACGTACAATGAAGAATACGAAAAGGCGAAACAACAATTTATGGTAGAACATGGCAAAAACAGAACCTACAACGTTCCTATGCCCTTGGATATGGAACTAAAGTTCAAATTTGCCGAGGAATTTTGTAAATAAGGAGGAAGTTATGAGTGGCAAAGTTTATATGTGCGCGAACACAAATGCCTTTGATGAAATTTATAAAAAAATTGTTCATAAATTTCAACTAAGTGGGTTGGGTGCGGCGAACAAGGGGAGTATTAAAATAACAGCGGCAGCTTCAGCTGAATCCATTGAATGCACTAAATTCGATGGTAAGCCCGGTGTTGCCGGGTGTGGTTGGATAGATGCCTTTGAGAAAGGTGATAAAATCCAACCTATCCGAGTTGATTTTTTCATAAAGTTGGGGAGCAGGTGGAGACCTTTTATAGTTTTTGCGAATATTTCGAAGACAGATTATAAAAGAATTATTGCACAGTCCCCACAAAAACCCGCCACCTTTCAGTGTCCCAATAAGGGTAAAAAACTTGTATTCAATCCCTGCATTCAAGGTGGCATGGGGATCCTCGATATGGACCTTGAGATGTATATGGAATTTTTGAAAGCCGCATGTGAAGATGAAAAAGCTAAGACCCTCGATCAAAGGCAAGCCGAAGATATGTTGGATATGGAGACAAAGTAATCGGTGCCAGGTACCGGTTTGAATTTATGGTTCTCGATTCGGCCAAAGCCTCACTCGAACAATATAATATACTTCGAGCGTAGCCTGCCTCGCCAGAGCTTTAGCGTAGGCGGGTCGAGAAGCCTATTTGATTTGTCATTCTGATCCCGGTTATCGTACGAGGTTGTTTCCGAACTCACTTTTTGTCATTCTGATCCTGAGCGAGCGAAGCGAGTCGAAGGAGAAGAATCCAGTGTATGACTCTGGATCCTTCACTTCCTTCGGTTGTTCAGGATGACAGACAAGTCAACCCCCTGATTTTACTATTCTTTTACCCCCTATTTCACGCGTTTTTTCACGCAACTTTTATCGGTAATTGACGATAACTAATATAGAGTATAATTACGCCCAAGCTGCGTTAAACTTTGGGGGATTTTTTTAAATGTCGATAATACTTATAAATAACAACAACGAGGCCATGTCGTATACATACGACGAGGCAACGAATACACTTATTCTACCAAATGGTGATAAGGAAAAGTTGCCGGAGCATGCGGCTGATCAGAATCTTATTGTTGTTCTTCCAAAGGACAGAGAGTTTGATCCAAAGCTTGATGTCTTCATACAATATTTTTGTTCATCCGAATTTAATTCGTCCGGTTATTTTAACAGGGACAATGAAAGCCTTGAAAGGCGTGCTGCGTATATGGATGTGAGCGCCTCTCAGGTCATGGGAAGAGATAATTGTAACATCAGGGCGTCTATCACACCACTTAATCTTGTTGATGTTAAAAGCGATAAGGGTTTTGCCGAGCGCTATCTAAGATGGACCGATGCAAATATGAGTTACATCCTCTCCGTTGGAAGTGATGTGATGAATGGTAAATCTCGCACTATCACGATTCCATATATTTCAAGTATAGAGATCGATAATGAGAGAAAGAAGTTTGTCGAATTCAGGATCAAGGCGCGTTTTCATCGTGGGCCGATAACCATTGAATGGGAAAAGATTGCTCCAACAAAAGAGGCCGAGCCGGCATTGCCGATGAGGTTGCAACTTCCCTACTCTATCCTAGATCTTAGACATGTCTCAAACCATGATGAATTCAAGGCCGCATTTAAATTATGGGCAAAGAAGAATATCCAGGAACTGCGCCGCGAGATGCAATATCAGGGAACATCCGGATTTAATTTGTACATTCCAGTTGTCGGCCAGAATTCATTCTCCGATCAGGAGAGTTCATATATCAAAACAATTTTGATGAAGTATGATCAGGATGCCAAACCAAATCCAGTTGCTGGCTCGGCGAATCTTTCGTTTTATATCGACAAGGGAATGGACACCGCGGATTTTGATGGTGATGGTGTTGAAAATAGAAGCGATAACTGTCCCCTTCTCAAAAATCCTGGGCAGAAAGATGATGATGAAGATAGCATAGGTGATGCATGCGATCCGGATATGGATGGCGATGGTATTGTGAATGAGGAAGATGCATATCCGGCAATTAACAATTCAACGGTTATTTCTGAAGTTGAAGCCAACGTGCTCGATGACACTGGGCGCAGTGACGCAACGGCTATTATAAGGGCAACGGCCATTCCACAAGGTGATGTTGAAGATATCTACGAAGCGAATTTTAAGAGCAAAAACTCCGGCGTTACAAATATAACCTGGGTCCTTGATGCCGATGCCGATACGATTCCGGATGAATATGATCCAAATGCAGCTGTCAAAAACGAAGATTACGCCGCGATAATGCGATTGATCGATGCGAATAAAAATAACGTTTCGGGTGGAAAATTAGCTCTTCCAATTCAAGTTGCCCCAGAGAACGCAATAAAAACTTGGGCAGAAGACTATTTACTAAAAAGATATAATATTACCGCCACAATTAAATGGCTTGTCGATACCGACGGCGACGGCGTCGATGACAGCGTGGATCAATGTTCTGGTACAGCGAAAGGCACCGCTGTTACAGATAAGGGATGCCCTGATACGGACAGCGATGGTGTCGGTGATAATGAAGATAACTGCAAAGAAGTTGCAAATAATGACCAGGCGGATATGGATGAAGATGGCACAGGCGATGTGTGCGATGATGATATCGACGGCGATACAATATTAAATGACGAAGAAACGCAGCTTGGACTTAATCCCCAAGAAAGTGACAAAGAATTAATTGATTATATAGAAACGAATTTGGCGACAATTAAATCAAATATCCGTAATAATGCTTATCGTGTAGTTCAGACAGAAGAGCCAAAAAAGATTAAAGAATTTGAGATTCTTTTAAATCGCAGGCTAAAACAAGATGATTCTAAAGCATTGCCAGTCAATGTTTTCTGGGTAGATTCAACGGATATTCAAGAAAATGCAGATACCTTAAGCCAGCAAATTAACGTCCTACTGACAGAAGTCAATGCCTTAAAGAGCAAAGCAAATTCAAATGAAATATCGCTAGCTGAGTTGGCCAAGCAACTAAGTGAAAAACAGGCTACCCATGATAGCTATTCTGCAAATGCGGCGCAAATCAAGATAGATTCAAATGGAAGTATTGATACATCAGCTCATGAGGCGAGACTCGCTCAGATCCAGACGGGCCTTACTGAATTAAACGGACGCGTTGGGGCCGCGAATAAAACGATAAGTGATATTGCGAAAAAGGTTTTAGAGTTGCAGGGTAAAATTAAGACAGAAATTGAAGTTTTAAATAATCCGGCCGGTACAACTTATGAATTATTATCCACACGCGAAGAAAGCATAAGACAACTGGGTTTGAACTTGAGTGAGATTAGAACAGAAGTTGCCAACCTCCGTTCTACTTATGGCAATTCTATCGACGAACAACTTGTTCTTATAAATGGTCATGTTGACAAATGCTCAGGTTCCCTTGAAGCGGCAGAAAAATTGTTTAGTGAAATCAAAACAGCCTGGGATGTGGCCAGGGATCTAACCAGTCGCGCAAATGATTTGAAATTGGTTATAGACGGAATCACGGCGCGTGCAGCACGGTCCAATGCCAATGAAGCCGCTCTAATCGAAGAGGTTAATACGGGCATTGAAACCGGAGTTACGTTAGCCCAGGAAATTAATATTTATAGGCAAACGCAGGAAACATATTCCACCTATTTGGGCGAAACAGAGAGCGTAAATAAAGAAAATTTGAGCAGATTAGAAAATCTGCTTGCAATTTTGAGCGGAGATAGGGCCAAGGTTGAGGCCCTTCAGGCAGTTGCCGGTCTCAATAGGGACTATATCGCTATTTCCGATGCGGTACATGCAGTTAGCAAATCCGCAGATGGTTTGGATACGGCCAAGGAGGCCTTGGATAATGCCAGAACAGCCCTTGCAACCTTTAAAGGAACATTTGGTTCAATAGCGGCACGGCATGAGGATCAGGCAAAAAAGGATTTTAGCAGATTAAGGACAGCTATTGCCAGTTTGGGTGAAAAAATTTCTCAATTAACGGCTGCACTAAATGAAGTCACTACTTTAAATCCGCAAATTCAGGCGTTGCAAAATGACATTACGACATTACAGGAAAAGCCCGAAAATCTGGATGCTGCTCAAGATCTCAAGGGGAGATATGATGGACTAAAGCCAAAACTTGAGGCGTATTTAAATAATTCCGCCTACCCTTCTTCATATCTTGCGATTAGCTTGAATGATTATAAGAAACTCGGAATGACACTTGATAAAAAATTGGCCAAGATATCAGGGGATGATCAGGCAATAAAGGATGCGCAGAAGATCGTTTCGCAAAAGATGCAGGACCTAACAGTTCTTGAAAATGAAGTTGCTCGAATTTTGATAACAGGCGAAAATGCTTTGAAAACCAACCCTGCCATAACGGCCGGTGTGCTTGCAAGCAATAGGCAAACTTATGAGGCCTGGCGCAAGACTCTGGCAAAATTTGACGGATGGTTAGGATCCAAAGAAGGTAAAGCTTGCAGAACCAACGATGCAAAAGGCGTAGCCGGCTTAGAGGATAAGAGAAGTGCGATTCAACAGAGTGTTGATGCAGTTAAAACTTATCTTGATAAGGCCGAGGCCGCAATGGAGGCCGCTGGAAAACTCAAGGATGATATTGCGGCACTAAATAAAGATATTGATGCGCTAAACAGTCAAGTTGCAGCCTTGCAAAATTCTGGCGACAAACCTGAAAAGGAACAAGTTGAACCATTAATTAAGAAGG
This sequence comes from uncultured Pseudomonadota bacterium, assembly GCA_964536295.1. Classification (GTDB taxonomy): domain Bacteria; phylum UBA10199; class UBA10199; order CAZHVX01; family CAZHVX01; genus CAZHVX01. Next base: position 8,366 of record CAZHVX010000015.1, on the reverse strand, counting down.
CCCAAGACTTGGAAACAAGGCAGCATGCCATTCAGTCGAACCTTAATAATTATAATACGGTTCAGCATAAGGATTATCAATCATACATAACCGAAGGCAATGCATTGGCTGCATTTGGTGATAAAATCAATGACATTCAGACCACCCTATCCGACTGGATGGAATATGATGAGCGCACTACAACGGCCATATCAGACGGCCAAGCGTTAATAAGTGCCTTTGATTCATATTTGGCTGGCGATGTTCAGGCCCTTGCAAATCGCGATGTGACGCAATCGGCCGATGATAAATGGATCGTGCAAAGGCGAGGGGCAATTGCCGATGAGCGAGTTGCTTTTACCGGGAATTTACACGCCAATGCCAATAGATATTTAGAACGCACAAAGGACATAACCTCAGAACAGGCGATTAAAGATGTAAGAGCTCAGATTGATGTCAGGATCAAAGAGGTCGAGGCGAAATTTGATTTATTCAATAAGGCATTGGACAATGCGCAGACGGTTAATAAACAAGTTCGTGAATTGCGTGCAGTGGACGTTGCCGGATTAACAACACCGGATGCGGCTCAGGCGCAAATCAATGCGGTTGCCGCGGTCGAACAATTGATAGTGACATATCGTGCGAATAGCTATCCAGAAAATTATCTGGATACAACAGGTAGGGAAATTGCCGAACTTCACAAGAAATTTGTGGCTGCCAAGGCCGGTGTCGAGGGCGAAATTAAGAGTGAAACTGAATCCGATGCAAAGGCCAAAAATTATGTTGCTAGACTTGAAGTCTTACAACAGGCACTCAAGACCATAGATGACGACCTTGCGACGAATCCCGCAAGGAATGAGGCTGAATATAAGGCCGTCATGACCCAAGTTGCGGCAAAGCAAAAAGAATTTGATACACTTGCAGCTGAAATTGAAGTACGTCGCAGCAAATTTGAGCAGTATTCGTCAGATACACTAACCGCTATAGACGATAAACTTGCAAGTATTAGGGGTCTTTTGGTTAGTATCAATAATACTAATAACGCAGCAGCCCGTGCAAGGGATGCTGCCAAAGAAATTGCCATTAAATTGAGTAACTTTAAAAGCAGTCTATATAGTAAAAAGACCGGTTTAATAGATAGAATGAAAAAGGATTCCGCGACGGAGCTTCTTGCTGAGATACCTAATATTAAGGGCGTTCTATTGAAGGAGCTCAATGAAAAAATCGAGGCATATCAAAAAGAGTTTAAGGAACATGAGGCCTATATTACAGCGGCGGTTGCCGATCGCGACAAGGCGGCTGCCGAGTTGGAACGCTTAACGAAAAAATTAAATGATCGGGCCGGTCAAGATGGCCTTGCCGCTGGAGCACGTGGTGAAGCTGGTGTCTTGCAAGGACAGCTAAAAGAAATTCAAGCCAGAATTGATGCCTTGAAATCCAAGACATCAGGTGAACTTCAAGCTGTGTTACGCGAGGTTAAGTCAGAAGAAAGTAGACTCAGTGAATTTAACGGAACCAAAAATGTCAGGGCTGAAACACATCGTTCTCATGCCGAAAAAGAATTTGCAGATTTAGAAGTCACTTATAATAAGGCAATTGCAGAGCTTCAGGCAGTAAGTGCGGCAGCCGAGGCTGCAATAGCTATCAATGACAAAATTAAAAATGTTCGTTCAGAAATTGAAAATCTTAAAGTTGAATCGGACAATGACCAAGAAGCAGTGCGTGTACAAGGTGTTTATGATGGAGCTGTGAAAGAAGTTGAGGCCTATCTTGTAAGCAAGGATAATCCGTCCAGCTATCTGAACATGGATAGTGCCGCACTCAAAGAACTTGGCAGGCAATTAAACAAAAAGATTGCAGGTATCAAAGGCAGAAGCACGGAACACGCCGAGGCAAGCCAGATAATTGCGGAAAAGGATCAGGCATTATCAACACTTGATAGCGAGGTTGAAGATACCCTCATTGGAGATAATGGCCTAAGCTCTCGTTCGGCGATCTCTGCTCAGGAATTAACAACTTTAAGAAAAAAAGAACTTGAATGGCGCAAGGCGATCGAGATCTATGAAACCTGGAAGGCATCTCCTGAAGGTCAACGTTGTACTCAGGAGCTTCCACAAGATGTTCAATCACTTGATAAGAAAAAAGATTCTGTGGTCACAATACTTACTGAGATATCCAGACTTCTTGACCTTGCTGATAACGCCATAAAGGCCGCTGCATCTATAGATGTGGATACCGTGGCCTTGGACAAAGACGTGCAGGCACTCGAGGCTGATATTGCGGCACTCGAGGCTAAGACCGTGAATCCGAATTCCATAGTTGCTCAAGCCAAAACTAATAGCGTTGTTGAATTGGAAAAACGTGCAACGGCTATAGAAGCAAGGTTGAATAGTTATGACAATCAGGATTATACAAACTACCAATCTTATGTAGTCAATAGAGGTACTTTGTCTGGCCTTGCAACCAGATTTGAATCCGCGCGCACCATCCTATCCAAGTGGCTTGATTATGATGCGAACCGTGATATGGTGGCAGCAAGGGGCATCAAGTTATTGGGACAGCTTGATACGTTTAATAATGAAGTGCACACACTAAGGGAGCGAGTCCAGTCAGATGCCCTGACTAATACATGGTTCGAAAACCAGAATAAACAATTGACAGAAAAGAAAATTGAATTTGCAGGCAAAGAAACCATTGTCAAAGGTTATCTAATAGATGCTGCAATCATAGCTGGCGAAAATCAGGATATTTTGGATCAAAACAGAACTATTTCAGAAAGACTTACTGCCATTAATGCGGAATTTGGCCTATTGGAAGGCGCATTAAAGTCAGCGCAAGAAATTTATCGTGCGATGAAGGCGTTGCGTGAAGTCAATGCTACAGATCTAAAGACACCAGCGGCTGCACAGGCGCAAATCGATGCAGTTGCAGCGGCAAAACAATTGATAGCTTCATATCGAAGCAACAATTATCCCGAAGGCTATTTAGACACAACCGATAAAGAAATTGCCGAACTTCGTAAGAATTTTGCAGCAGCAAAAGCCAGTGCCGAGGGCGAAATTAATAGCGATGCCAAGTCTGATGCTAAGGCAAGAGATATACAAGAACGATTGGATATTATAAGGCAGGCCGCAGAAGATTCTGTCGCGCAAATGACATCCACTCCGGCAATTAGCGTACAAGATCTTTCAGTTAAACGTAAGGCCTTAAAGGGCGAACGTGCAAAACTTGCTGGAATTAATGGCGAGCTCAAAGCTGTTAGACCTGCATTAACAACTTATTCGCAAGATGAGCTTGCAATAATTGATCAAACTATTGCTACCATTGATGCATCTTTCAGAAAATCAGATGAGATATTCGCAAAGACCCAGGCTGCGATTTCAGGATCAGAGACGATCAAGAAAGACGTCAGTGCGCTGGAAGCAAGAATCAAAACGCTTGATGGAGATTCGAGCAAGAACGGTGCGAATGCCACAGCTCTGTTGCAGAAATTAGATGAGATAAAGCAAGAACACGCAAGGATCGTCGGTGCTATTAGGGTCTATAGCCTCTTTGAGAATTTTAAGACCTACCTGCCCTATCTTGCCGGTATCGATGCCAGACTCGAAAAAGCAAATAAAGACATCGAAGCATTGAATAAAAAATTGGGTGGTATGTCCGATGTTAGTGCCAAGACGAGTGTTGCACGTGCAAGGGCCAAGGAATTGAGCGATAGGCTTGGCGGTATTTCTCAGAAAATTGGGGCCTTAAAATCGTATACACCTGACAAGCTGACCGCAATGCAATTAGAGATTGATAACATAAAGAAAGATCTTGGTGAGTTTGAAGGCACCAAGCAGGCCTACGAAACGGCACATTCGGATTATGCACAAAATGATTTTGCGGCCGTTGATGATGCCCTAGTTTTTGCCCAAAAGCAGCTTTCAGATATTGCCGATGCACGAGGCCGTGCAATCGAAATAAATAAAATGACAGCGGAAGTTGTGGCTGCAAAAGTTAAAATCAACAACTCGAAAGAAGCCGAAGCTCTTGTTGCCAAGACAAAAGATATCAAGGCAAAACTTAAGGCCTATGTGAAACTTTCGTATTCGGCATCATATCTTACAACTACACAAAGAACCTTGGATATGATGGAACAAGAGATCAATGGAATGATACCTGGTTTAAAGAAAAAAGAGCAAGGCGATCAGTCTGTTCTTGAGACGATAAAACAGCGGGCAGCAGAGCTCGATACGTTGCGAGGGGCATTTGATAATGGCGATGGTCAATTCGTGGGCACAGTAGCAATGCGAGACTCCGTCATTTCATATGATCAAGTTGTGGTGTACAGACAGCATCTTGACGAATTGAACAGGCGGTTGATTGCAGTTGATACATTTATAAAAGCCACGAATAGGCAGGACATCGCCGAGTTCAAGACATTGCAGTCCGCTTATGATGAAGCGGTCAAGGCCAAAGACCTTTACGAAAAAGAGGTCAAAAAGGCAGAAGATGCCGCAAAAGAGGCGAAGGCGATCAATGACTTCATAGATGAGTTGTCTAAAAAGACAAGCGAGCTCGTGGCTGCGGCTGATTCAGTTGGCTCGAAATCAGAAGAAATCAGTGCGTTCATAAAGAAGATCGATAATGAATCGTCGGTCTTGCGGGCGCAGATACATATGTTACTGGATGGCCAGGGATACGATTCAACTTATAACAGATATCGTGAATATGTGGATGGCGCCAAACGTGGGACACTGGCCAGTTCCGAGAAAACCCTCAACGACCTGCGAGCCGATTTTGTGCGCAGGGCCGGTGAAACATCTTCTTATGAAGTAGTTGTTGCCGATGGTGAGGCTCTTTTAAAAGATATAGTTGTTTTCGGCGCGTCACTCGACAGCCGAGTGTATGTTGAACCTCCTATATCTTTTGCTTCAAGTGCCGTTCAGTCATGGTATGCCGATGTTGAAACAAGAGTGAGAAACTATGAAGATGATTTGGCCAAAAACAAGGCCAAGGTTGAGATGTATAAGAAAGCGCAGGCAGACCTATCGAACGATCCTAGGATTAAAAAGATTATAGAGGATCTTGAAATCGAACTTAAGAATATAGATTTTAGTTTGAAGGTTGTCAGAAAATCCTTGGTAAAGGCCAAGCTTATAAATGATAGATTGGCTGGGCTTGTTGCTGATGTTTCAGCACTTGATGGAACCGCAAGTGCATATGATGAGCTGGCGGCAGTTGGCAATTATATGACAACGATAGATACACTTAAAAAGGCAATTGAATTGTATTCGCGGGAGAGAAATGCCGGCAACAGAACCTATAAGTGGGCCGCACAATATATTGCCGGCGTAGACAAAAAAGTTGCAGAGATAGAACCAACATTAACGGAACGAAAAGTAAGGCTTGAAAAAAATATTCAGGAAACAACTGCCCTAGCTAAGGCCCAGTCGGTTGCTATCAAAGATGGTGTGTCGGCGCTTGCAAACGATGTCGCAGAGCTGATGAGCTTAAGACAGGACAAAACAGCATTGCGCGCAAGGTTGAAGGTACTTAACGCAAAAGATGAAACCAATGTTGCAAAAAATATTGCAAAATACAGGAAGGTAATCTTTGGTTACAAGCAAAAATACAGCGAAAGATACCCTGATTTGCTCAGACTTCTGGAAAATGTTGAGGATGTTTTGAAAAGTCTAGAAAACGATATGGACAATAAAATATATCCAAGCTTGCAATAGGTTGGCGTCCCCCTACTTTTCTTTTTCCAATTCCTTCCTAAACTTACACTCCTTTGTCGGACAGCCGATATAGTTTCCATCCTTTTTGGAATATTTTTCAACGAGAAATTCACTACCGCAATCGGGGCATTTCTCAGCAACAGGCTTATTCCAGCTGGCCCACTTGCAATTTGGATATTTGGAACATCCAAAGAATACCTTGCCGCGTCTGGATTGCTTCTGAACAACCTCACCATCTGGACATCCTGGGCATTTAATTCCTAATGAAATGGCCTTTGTAAATTTGCAATCCGGATACTTTGAACAGGCCAAAAATTTTCCAAAGCGCCCTCTTTTGACAACCAACTGAGCACTGCACTTTTCGCATCTTTCCTCGGACATCTCATTCTTTACGAGTTCTGTTTTACCCCCTTCGGTACGTTTAAATTCGCTTGTGAAGCGGCAATCCGGATACATTGAGCAGGCCAAAAATTCGCCGTTTTTCCCCCATTTGATGACCAACGGGGCCTTACATTTGGGGCATATGTGCTCCGTCAGGATCTCCTGGCGCTTAACGTTCTTCATATTCACCTGGGCCTTTGCCAGGGTATCTTTAAATGGCACATAAAAATCATCCAACGCCTGAACCCAATCGCGTTTACCTTCCTCAACCTCGTCGAGTTCATTCTCCATCATTGCTGTAAAACGGACATTTAAGATTCCGGGGAAGTTATCAACCAAAAGTTTGTTTACCAATTTTCCGAGATCCGTTGGATGAAATTGTTTTTCAACCTTTTGAACATATTCTTTATCTTGAATAACACTCATAATTGATGCGTATGTTGATGGGCGCCCTATTCCAAGCTCTTCCATCTCCTTCACCAAACTTGCTTCAGTAAATCTTGGTGGCGGTTGTGTGAAATGTTGATGAGGTTCTAAACCCAACAATTTGAGGATCTCACCCTCCTTAAGATCTGGTAGATAGGGGTTTTCCTCTTCATCCTTTTCGGGTGTGGTGTCTGTCCCTTCGGTGTAGACCGCGATGAAACCGTTAAATTTCATCACCGATCCGGTTGCCCTGAAAAGATATCCGTTATTTTCTATATCAAATGATGTTTGATCAAAGATTGCCGGATTCATCTGCGATGCTACAAAGCGTTTCCAGATCAGATCGTAAAGCCGATATTCATCCTTTGATAAAAATTGTTTCATATCATCGGGATGATATGAAGCGGACGTTGGACGAATTGCCTCATGCGCATCCTGTGCACCCTTTTTACTTTTGTAAACATTTGGTGTTTCGGGAAGATATTCCTTGCCAAATCTGGATCCGATAACCTCGCGAGCCTCAACGACAGCGCTATCTGCGACGCGTGTAGAATCCGTTCTCATGTATGTGATAAGGCCGGTCGTTTCCTCCTGGCCGATTTCCATACCTTCATAGAGCTTCTGCGCGATCATCATCGTTTTCTTTGCGGTAAATCCCAACTTTCTTGCAGCCTCCTGTTGTAACTTTGATGTGATGAATGGTGGAGTTGGATTGCGCTTGCGTTCTTTTTTTGTAACTTTTTGCAGCGTGAAGTTATTATTTTTAGTACCTTCAAGGATCTTGCTTGCTTCATCCTCAGTAGAGATCTCAGGATCCTTTCCTTCAACCTTAGCAAGCTTTGCCTCAAATGCGGGCTCCACGCTTCCTTGCAGCTTTGCAACAATTGACCAATATTCCTTTTTGACAAAACTTACGACTTCTTCTTCACGTTCACAAATGATCCTTACGGCAACCGATTGAACGCGTCCGGCAGACAACCCTCGTTTGACTTTATCCCAAAGCATAGGACTTATTTTATAACCAACGATACGATCAAGAATTCTTCGGGCAAGTTGCGCATCATAAAGGTTTCTATCCAGTTTTTGCGGCTTTTTAATGGATTCGTTAACTGCCTTTTTTGTAATTTCATTGAAGAGAACCCGGTATATATTGGGTTTGACTTTGGCCTTGGAAAGCTTCGCTTCAATCTCCTCGGCAACATGCCATGCTATAGCCTCACCTTCGCGATCGGGATCGAGTGCCAGAAATATATTGTCCGCACTTTTTGCAGCGGTTGTAATATCTGATAAAACCTTGTTCTTTCCGCGAATGATTTCATAGGTCGGCTGATAGTTGTTTTCAAGATCCACGCCAAATTTGCTCTTTGGAAGGTCCTTCACGTGCCCTATTGAGGCCAAAACTCGGTAATCGTTCCCGAGGTATTTTTTAATGGTTCTGGATTTCGCTGGTGACTCAACGACGACTAATGATTTTGGCATGTTAACGGGTTGCAAGCTTCGGGTTACGGGTTTCGGGTCATGATCACCCGTAACTCGCAACACACAACCCGCAACTAATTTACGAAATAGTGGAAAATCGTGTTTTTTCAAAAGTTGTCATTCCCGCCCCCGCCTGCGCGAGGGTAAACTCCGGCGGGAATCCAGTGATTTTAATTAGTTCTGGATCCCTGCCTACGCAGGGATGACAGTAAAGGGAATTTTTCACCACTCCTTTTTTTTAGCACAGGGTAAAACGTTTCCCCTCAATTTCTTTTATAAGCCCCTTGCATTGAAGCTCCAAAATGGCGGTCATTATAACCGAAAGGTCCCGCCGAAGAAAAGCAATAATTTCATCTATTATCAAGGGTTTATTTTGGAGTA
>CAZHVX010000014.1:1522-21493 GCA_964536295.1 uncultured Pseudomonadota bacterium | reverse complement strand
ATTATCAAGGATATCCATCTGCGCGTGTAGTGAAATGTTATCATTTAATTTAAGATTAGGTTCAAGGCGCAAACGCATCTGACTAAATTGGATTAAGCCGAAACGATCATTTGGATATACAAGACTATCGTTACTTTTTTGTGTATCGAGCTCAGCAGACATCTCATGTCTGAAACGATAATAACCATGCACCGAAAAATCCATAGCTGAGGCAACGGTTGGAATTAAAACTAGTAAAACGAACAATATTAAGGATTTGTATCTCATAAGATTGGCCCTTTTTGATATTATAGGCATTTATAGCAAGCATAACAGGTGGGGTCAATCTATAACTAATCGATAGTATTGGATATTTTAGAAATAAAAAAGCCGGGCAAGTTAATCCTGCCCGGCTTTTATTGGTTTTATGGAGATCCTTCGCGTAGAGAACCTTCGCTTAAAGCTTCGGTGGATAGCACACGGAGATCCCTCGCTTTTGCTCGGGATAGTTCGCTCTAAGTTTCGCGTGCAGCATTTACCTCATTTTTATCGAGGAGATCCTTTGCCCATCCTTGATGGACTCAGGATAGTTCGCTCTAACTTTCGCGTGCAGCATTTACCTCATTTTTACCGAGGAGATCCTTCACCGCCTACGGCGGTTCAGGATAGTTCGCTCTAACTTTCGCGTGCAGCTAAAGCTGCCCGCTCAAGTTGAGCTCACTACATCATGCCGCCCATGCCACCCATGCCACCCATACCGCCCATGCCGCCACCTGACATAGCTGATCCGGATGACTTATCATCTGGTTTGTCAGCAACCATTGCATGAGTTGTAATTAAGAGGCCCGCAATGGAAGCAGCATTTTGCAATGCACTTCTTGCGACCTTCTTAGGATCGATAATACCTGCTTCAAGCAGATTTTCATACTTTTCATCCTGAGCATTAAAGCCTTCATCGCCCTTTAATTCCTTGATCTTATTGACGACGATTGCACCCTCAACACCGGCATTCTCTGCGATTTGCCATGCTGGCTCTTGCAGCGCACGCTTGATAATATTTACACCCCATTGTTCACTATCATCAACCTTAAGGTTTGATAAGGCACCCAATGTTCTAATGAATGCAACACCGCCACCGGCAACGATACCTTCTTCAACAGCAGCTCTTGTTGCATGCAATGCATCCTCAACACGCGCCTTCTTTTCCTTCATCTCTGTTTCAGTTGCAGCACCAACATTAATTATAGCAACACCACCAACTAACTTGGCCAATCTTTCCTGTAATTTCTCACGATCGTAATCAGAGGTTGTTTCCTCTGCCTGGGCCCTGATTTGTGCAACTCTGGCCTTGATTGTTTCTTCGTTACCAGCACCATCAACGATAGTTGTATTCTCTTTATCAATCTTAATCTGTCTTGCTTTTCCAAGCTGATCTACTGTAATTGAATCCAACTTAATACCCAATTCTTCAGCAACCATCTGTCCACCGGTTAATGTGGCGATATCTTCCAACATGGATTTTCTTCTATCACCAAAACCCGGAGCTTTAACCGCACAAACCTTCAATGTACCACGAAGTTTATTAACAACCAATGTTGCCAATGCTTCACCCTCAATATCTTCAGCAATGATAAGTAACGGACGATCCATCTTCGCAATATTTTCTAAAACTGGAAGAAGGTCCTTCATATTTGATATCTTCTTTTCATTTATAAGGATATATGGATTTTCTAAAACACACTCCATTTTTTCAGGATTGGTGATAAAGTATGGTGAAAGATAGCCACGATCAAACTGCATACCTTCAACAACGTCCAATGTTGTTTCCATACCCTTTGCTTCTTCAACTGTGATAACGCCTTCTTTTCCAACCTTTTCCATCGCCTCAGCAATAATGTTACCAATTGTGGCATCATTATTTGCTGAAATTGTACCAACCTGAGCTATCTCTTTTCTATCCTTGGTTGGTTTTGCTATCCTATTAAGCTCTTCGACAACCACACAGACTGCTTTGTCAATGCCGCGTTTTAATGCCATTGGGTTATGACCCGCTGATACAAGCTTTGAGCCTTCACGGAAGATAGCCTGGGCCAAAACCGTTGCCGTTGTTGTGCCATCTCCAGCAACATCTGATGTCTTAGATGCAACTTCTTTTACCATCTGTGCACCCATGTTTTCGAACCTATCTTCAAGTTCGATTTCCTTTGCAACCGTAACACCATCTTTTGTAATGACTGGTGATCCAAAGGATTTGTCTAAAATTACATTACGTCCCTTTGGTCCTAATGTGACCTTAACTGTTTCCGCCAAACAGTTAACGCCCTTCAAAATTTTCTCTCTCGCCTCATGATCAAAAAGTAATTGCTTAGCCATTTTTTCCTCCTGTAAATTTATTCAGCAACGACACCTAAGATGTCGTCTTCACGCATAATTAAATATTCATTACCATCTACTTTAATCTCTGTTCCTGCATACTTTGAAAAAAGAATCTTTTCGCCAACCTTTACATCTAAAGGTTGAATATTACCCTTATCGGAAATTTTACCATTTCCAACTGCCATTATTTCGCCTTCCTGCGGCTTTTCTTTTGCTGAATCGGGGATGATAATACCACCCTTTGTCTTCTCTTCCTCAGTCAAGCGCTTAACGATAACGCGGTCCTGAAGAGGACGAATTTTAAGATTTGTTCCACTCATCTAACCCTCCTTGTAGGTTTTGTGTTGATTTGATTTAATTGGCACTCCAACCCAATGAGTGCCAACCGCATGTTGGGGCTTATATAATTATTCTGGATATGAAGTCAAGGGGCTTTGAAATTTTTTTTCAATTATATTGCAACTACGTGATATCGTTGATAAATATAGACCTGTTAATTTTGAATGTTAGTGTCTAACAAAGACCTGACTTGGTAAGTTCTTCATTGAAATACTGACGATATAGGGCCTCCCACTCACTCGAGCCCCTTTGGACCACCCTCTTCAAGGACTCAATCTTCTGACAGACCTTTGAATCTATGGCCTCTTCGATCTTCTGATAGCCGTAAAATCCATCCTTCACCGTTCTCAAAACTCTTGCTTCTTCCTCAAAATCGAGCTTTGAGCGAATTTTATCCAAAATCTGATGTGATATATAATTTATTCTATCGTCTGATAACTTCATTTTTATAACACAAAGCCCTTCTTTTTTGCCAATTGTCTACGGATCATCGCCAGCGCCTTATCTTCATCCAGCCCCATACCAATCCCTTTTCTATGCTGAGCCAAAAGCTTATGGGCCTCATCATTAAGCTTATCCTCTGCTTCAAAATTTTCTACAATAGCGCCAACTATCTCATCACGAATAAGCCCCTCATCCACGCGAAATGCGGCAAGCTTTTTGTCCTTCAATTCTTTCAGGATTATTTTGGCAATGCGGTCTATTTGAAATCTATTCAGCCTCACCCATGCTCTCCTTGTTTTCTGATGCCTTAAAGGCCTCCCATGACTTTGGTATACTATCTACAAAGTCATTTGTCATCTCATAAATAGTTTTTCCACCATTCTTTAGACCAAAGTATTTTTTATCCTTCTTAACAATCGTAAACAAGTACAGGTCATCCGGCGCTGTATTGACCTTAAGGGTCAAAACTGCCCTTTCAATATTAATATCCGATGGTTGGATGGAATCATTAAAATTTACGGCTTTGATATTAGAAATCTCTACAGCAAAATCATGGATCTTATCCTGATCTAATTCGATCTCGGGACTTCCATCCAAAACCCACTTACCAACATCATCCTGGATCAATAAATATTCAGACCCTTGATTCTTCACATAAACTTCGACGATCTCATTTATCGATATATCCCAAATGACCTTATCCCTCCAACTACTCAGGTCCGCCTCAAAAACACCCTGCAGATATTTATCAACAAGATAAACCTCATCACTTTCGCCACGCCTTACATACGTATTCATAAAACTTGGACCCCTTTTACCAATATATAGATCCGCCAACAGATTATCACTTGCATCAAAAACTTTAACATTCTGTGCTATATTTTCACCAACCTGAAAAAGATTATGTTTTTCTTTATTTTTTGAAACCAGCGATGTTGTTTTAAGATTCATCAGGATTCTCAATGCTGATTCAATCTTTATATAATCCGCATCGTACCACTTCTCTTCTTCCTGTTTGTCATCGGCATTGTTTTGCTTATCAAGATTTTCGCCCAATTTCGTCTTAAGATCTGAAACGAACCAATCACCGCCATCCTGTTTCAATTGCACGCCATTTATCAGGTATTGAATTTCAATTCTATGCGCCTTGGTAAGATTTAAATTTTTAAATAATGGGTCTTCCTTAAAAACTCCCCTCTGGGATTTAAAAGGACTCTCGATAATAAATATGATAATCGCTATTAATATAACAACGCCAAGTAAAAGGAGCGGTTTTCGTTTCATGGGTCCCAACTTACTACATAGTTAAGTTTTCGTTTTGCAATCAATCCAGGTGCAGAACGATAAAATAACAGAGCAGTGAGTAATTATTTAAATGCCAACTGCAGGGCATGTTTCTTTTGTTTGCGCATAAAAAATCCCACTAGACCAAAGACAAGAAGAAGCGCTGGAGGAAGGATTATGTTAACAAACTTGATAAATCCCTTTACTACCTCTGAAATATCACCAATCGGGATATCTGTAGCCCCCCTGGATCTTATGCCGATCAATGTATCGCCCATGGCCAGATGATCTATTATGTTCTCAAAAAATATTGCATTTTCTTCAAACTGACCAATAAAATTGTCACGGATCAGCCTACTGTTCCCTACAAGTATAATTTCTGAACTAGTGGATTTTTCATCCTTATTGAAATAGCTATTCAAAGACCCTTGAACCTTAACTACCAGGGCTTGCTCCCCGCCTTCACCCTGAAGGGCCATCGAAGCGGCATCAGGTATAAAATTGTATTCGCCCTCTGATTGATATGAACTAAACTCCGTGCTCTTGGCCAAAATATCTACATTAACTCCTTCGGGGAGCTCTTTTTTTACATTAAAAGACGCCGTCCACGGCAACACGAGGGACTCAAGTTGCGACACAGAGGGGTCGTTTTGATCAAAACCGTCTTTTGAAACCTTGGGCCAAAATGGATAAGGGATATGATATGTAACATATCCACCCGCGAACGCGGCGTGGCTGTTGGACCTGTCAGCGACCACATTTTTTTGAATTTCAATACCCAAGTTAGCAAATAAATCCTCCAAACCCGTCAAGATAGGCTCTGCCCTCAAATTCTGGCCAATATCAACACTATCTAATAGCGCAACAATTTTTCCTCCGGCAACTATAAACTTATCTATACTCTTTTTTTGATCTTCACTGACATTTCGCGGGGAAATCAAAACCAATGCTTTATATTTATCAGTACTGATATTTTCATCTGAGATATCCTCAACAACATAACGTTTTGATAGCATTTGTTTAATAAATGAATAGCCCGCCCCATTATTTGCCAGATTATTTTCCGGAACAAATGACCACCACGCAATAGTTGGCATCTCCTCATTCGATACACGAAGGATCGCTGATGCCAACTGATATTCGAGATTGGCAACCGTTTGGATGGCCGGCAATATTTCCTGTCTATCCTCGAAAAGAACCGCCATCCCCAAATAAACCTTTGTCAGCTCTCGTTTATCCTTCTCTAAAACATTTACCTGAAGGGGAGGAATTCCCATCATCATAACCGTCTGTTCCTGTTGAGGACTTTCCTGCGGATCAATATATTCCACTCTAAAATTACCCTTTGCATAGGTTTTATATTCATCCAGGACATCATCAACAGAACGCTTGAGCGAAAATAGCGCTGGGGGCAGGTCTTTTGTAAAATAAACCCTAACTGTGATGATATCATCCAAGCCCTTTAAAAGTCTTTTTGTCGAATCTGCAAGTGTATATTCATTATCCTTTGTAAGATCTAAGCGAATAAAATGTCTTGCAGATAGAAAATTTAACACAAAAAGGATTATTAATACTGCCATTCCCAATATCAAGGCATCTTTCTTTGTAGAAGTTCTATTTTTCATATTTGTGGTTAATCCCCCTATTTCCATGAACGTGCTTCAATTGCTTTATAATTTAAAAATAAAAAGAAAAATATAAACGAAATATAATATATAATGTCTCTTGAATCGATAACGCCACGCCCTACCGATTCAAAGTGTGTCCCTAAACTTAAACCTTGAAAAATCACTACTAGGCCATTTGGGAGACCGCTGGTCACGAATGGCTGTCCAATGATAAAAAGAATGAAACACGCCACAACACCCAAAATGAATGCAATGATTTGATTTTCAGTTAATGATGAAACAAAAAGCCCCAATGAAAGATATGCACCCCCTAAGAATATTAAGCCAATGTAGCCGCCGATCACAGGGCCCCAGTCTAAGCCACCAAAAAAAGCAATTGATATAGGAACCGTAAGGGTCAGTAAAACGGAGGTGATTATTAGGCTTAGGCTTGCTAAAAATTTTCCCAAAACGACAACATGATCGGTAACTGGAAGTGTTAATAAAATTTCTAAGGTCCCCATCTTTTTTTCCTCAGACCATTTACTCATGGAAACCGCAGGGACAAAAAACAAAAAGATCCATGGCATCAGACCAAAGAAGGCTCTTAGCTCTACCTGGCCAATTACAAAAAAACTTCTAAAAAATAACCAATTCGCAACAACCAAAAAAGTTATTAGGTAGACATAAGCAATTGGTGATAAAAAATATGATTGAAACTCTCGTTTTGCAATTATCAATATCATCTTCATTACTATCACCGCAGAACCGCTGAAATCATTTGAACACGCTGAAAATACTAATTCTGCGTTTTCACAATTTTTCTGCGTCTCCGCGTATATTATTTGGTTAATTCATAAAAGACTTCTTCTAGTGATGCTGTTTCACGCTTCAGTTCATTTAATTTCCATCCATTAGATACAACCCAATCAAAGATCTTTTCGCAGGTATCATTATCGTGGCTGCCACTTAATACAACTTTCTGCCAGATATCATCCGATGACTTCTTCAACTCATGCAAACACAATCCATTTAAACGATTAACACTCTTTTCGATATCATCTTGAGGTGCCTTTACGGTTAGATGATAGAATACATCGCCCTTTCCTTTTTTCATCAGTTCATCCAGAGTACCCTCACCAACAAGCTCGCCATTATTAATGATAAGGGCCCTGTCGCACACCGCCTGAACTTCCTGCAATATGTGAGTACTCAAAACCACGGTACGCTCTCTACCGATCTCCTTAATAAGTTTCCTGATCTCCAAGATCTGATTGGGATCCAGCCCCGATGTTGGTTCGTCTAAAATTAAAATCGGCGGTTCATGGATAAGGGCCTGCGCTAAACCTACACGTTGGTTGAAACCCCTTGACAGCTCTCCGATTCGCCTCCCAACAACATCCTTCAAACCACAGCGATGTATCATATCCCTGATGCGAGCTTTTTTCTCTGATTCAGAGATCCCTCTTAAGTCCGCAATATATGAAAGGTAACTTGTAACTTCCATATCGCCATACAATGGCGAGTTTTCTGGAAGGTATCCAATTCTTTGACGGGTCAATAAACTTTTTTCGACGACGGAATTGCCATCAATGGTTACTATTCCAGAATCGGGGATCAAAAACCCAGTAATAATTCGCATGGTTGTAGTCTTACCCGCACCATTGGGACCTAAAGGCCTACAACCTCCCCCTTGTAAACATCAAAGGAAACATCCTTTACGGCATGTATATCACCAAAAGACTTGAAAAGATTTTCGACATGAATCATAAGGCCCCCTTCATATTGGCACCATATATTAGAATTATTGTTTTTATTGTCAAGACCGAAGAACGAAAAAGCCCCTTTGGAACCGCACCAAAGGGGCTTTGAAGTTTTTTATCGCAATACTAAAAACTGAAGACTGTATTCAGCATGCCTCTTATATTGTAATTCGAGTCCCCTCCAATGTAACCAGTCTTCATATATGACGGCTCAAGGCCGACCTTCCAATTGGGCGTAATTCTATAATTCACATTTGCGTAGGCCATTATATTGGAACTGCGCTGTGCATTATTCAGATCCTCATTCTCTGGATTATCCACTCCGCCACCTAAGTTAAAATATAATTTTTGTGTTGGCTTAAGTGTAACTTGGGCCCAGCCACCCATAGTGTTGATTCCCCATGCTGTGCCAGTTGCACTACCTATCGCCTCGTTAGAATTAATCCCTTGTAGAACTCCCGCATAGAACGTATTTAAATTTTTTCCCCAAAAAAATTCGCCCATAAAATCGATATATTTCGAAGCAACCTTCAAATCATAAACTAACATATAAACATTAAGCATTTCATTTACCGTAACGATATCGGGAGTAGCTGTATTATTATCATCATCCGCTTCCCTTATGATTTTTTCCATTCCATAAACACCGGAGATGCCGGTCGATAAGTTAACCAAGCCAAAACCGCGATCAAAACCCAATCTTGTCATCCAAAATGGCATATTGGAGTATTCACCATCACTGATAATGTCATCCTGAGATCCTCCATCTGACACATTCGCAGCCATAGGTCTGTTGGCGCTGACTTCCCATTTAATTGGACTATAGTTTACAGTCAAACGAACCTGTGGAAGCCTGATCCACGGATTGCCCGATGTCCCCAATGCGATCCAACTTCCGACATCCGGAAATAATGGGCCAAAGATACCAAATGTTTGCCCACCAAGTATTGAAATATGTTCCCAATCAACTGAGACCCACGCCTGTTTTAATCTGACCAGTGGAGAATACGGAACCGTTGTGCCAGTAGAATATCCTCCAACAAAGTCCGCTTCCAACCTTGCATTAACCTGAGCATTCTTAATTAATTCTGGATAATTAAAGTGGAATCCAAATTTTGAAGCCCTGACGGCCATATTAAATGAATCTTCATCTCCATCGATAGTTCCATCTCTGTAAACAAAAGCCAACCAATCACTAATTGCTGGACTGGTGGTATCATAGTAGGTGAGCATCTCAACCGCGCCATAGAATTTAAGATTTACACCGTTTTTGAAGGTAAACTTGAAGGGATCTTCTTTTTCCTGAACACCGCTTTGGATTTCTTCCGCCACTGCATTAGCGGAAAACACCGTCACAAAAAACACAGCAAATAATACAAACAGATACTTCCTCATTTTGGACCCCTTTCTGATGTTAATTCTCTACCAACGAAAACCAGCAAATTGCATAGTAAAACTCTTTAAAATAGTCAAGAAGGATTGGCTTGCCATTAAACACCTCATTTGCTATAAGCCAATCCTATGATAATAGGACTTACTGGAAAAAACGCATCAGGCAAAGGCGAAGTAGCAAATTTTTTGGAAAAAAGTAGCTATACTTTCTTGTCATTGTCTGACGTTGTTAGGGATGAATTAAAATCTCGCGGGGAAAAAATCACACGCGAAAATCTTATCAAAACCGCAAATGAATTAAGAAAAAAATTCGGTTCTTCAGTATTGGCCGAACGCGTAATCGAAAAAATTGAACCTCATGGTCACTATGTAATTGATTCAATAAGGAATCCTGCAGAGGTTAATGCACTAAAACGGTTGAAATATTTTCATCTTTTAAATGTGGAATCCGATCCCGAGATACGCTTCGAACGCATAAAACTTAGAAATCGTGAAAGCGATCCAAAAAGTTACAAAGAATTTCTAGAACTTGAGGCAAAGGAGGCGTCCGGAGAATCCGCACATATGCAACAATTAAATGCGGTCGCAGAGACGGCAGATGCCATGGTAACCAACAATAGCTCACTTGAAGAACTTCATGAACAACTACGCCAAATCATCAGAACCGTTGCAATAAAAAGCGAAAGACCAAGCTGGGACGAATATTTCATGGGCATTGCAAAGATGGTGGCAATGCGCAGCAATTGCCTAAAGCGTAGGGTTGGAGCAATCATCATTCGCGATAAACGCATTATTTCTACTGGCTACAATGGAACACCGCGCGGTTTGAAAAATTGCAACGAAGGTGGATGTGCAAGGTGCGGAGATTTGGTCCAGGGTGGCACAAATTTGGACGCCTGCTGTTGCTCACATGGAGAGGAAAACGCTATTGTTCAAGCGGCATATCATGGGATAACCACAAAAAACTCAATAATATATACCACCTTTTCACCATGTCTATGGTGCACAAAAATGATCATTAATGCCGGAATTACTGAGGTGGTGTACAATGCAACTTATCCGATATCTGAAGAACCATTAAGACTACTCAACGAAGCCAATATTAATATAAGAAAAATCGCGTTAGCCTAGAAAACAGGGAGTCCTTTCAGAAGAGCGCCCATCATCGAAAATGACAAGGTTGTCGGCATTATTAGCAGAAGAGACATTTTAAGAGAAATTCCCGATCTATATAAACAAAAGCTCTAAACTTTTTTATAAATCTCCTTTAACACTATATTAGAATTTCTCTCTGGAGAGGTTGAAATAATTGACGCCTTGACCCCTAAGGCGTTCTCTATATATCTAATATAGGATTTTGCGTTATCTGGCAAATTATCGAAATTCACAATCCCCGCTATATCTTCGCTCCAGCCATTCAATTCATCGTAAATAGGTTTTATTTTTTCAAGAGATGCAATGTCTGCTGGAAATAATTCTGTCTTTTTTCCATCAATCTCATACGCGACACATACTTTTATTTTTTCTACGCCACTTAGCACATCCAGTTTTGTCAAAACGAAATCGGTCATACCGTTGACCTGAACCGAATGTTTCAATAGAACTAAATCCAGCCACCCGCAACGTCGCTTCCTACCTGTCGTAGCGCCAAATTCCCCGCCCTTTTCACCAAGATATGCACCAACCTTATCGTTTAGTTCTGTTGGAAATGGACCGGAACCTACACGTGTTGTATAGGCCTTGATTATACCTAGCACACTATCAATGCAAGTTGGGCCAACGCCAGATCCGGTGCATGCAGAAGATGCAATTGTGTTTGATGATGTTACAAATGGATAGGTTCCATGATCAATATCCAACAGAGCACCCTGTGCCCCCTCAAATAAAACCTTTTTATTTTTTTTAATTTCAGAATTAATATATGCAGAGGTATCTGTAATGTATTTTCTAATCTTGCTTGCACAATCAATGTATTTATCAAGCATCTCGTCGCAGTCTAACCCTGGTTCCAAATATATTTTTTTAAATAAATGGTTTTTAGACTCTAAATTCATCTTCACTTTTTGTTTAAAGTTATTTTCATCCAGTAAATCCACCATCCTGATACCAGTGCGCGCGGCCTTATCATAATAGGCGGGCCCTATTCCACGTCCCGTAGTACCCACCTTTGCCCCAGCCAATCTTTTTTCGCTCAAGGAATCCAGAACTTTATGATATTCAAAAACCACGTGTGCACGATTTGAAATCAAAAGCTGTTTGTCGTTTTTTAAAAAACCCTTCGATTTCACCTCATCTATTTCTTCACAAAGTGAAATAGGATCAACGACCAGGCCATTGCCGATTACACATTTAACATTGTTATAGAGAACGCCTGAGGGAATTAAGTGAAGAACTATTTTTTTACCATCGACAACTAATGTATGGCCTGCATTATTTCCACCTTGAAATCTAACAACGACGTCGGCCCGACTTGAAAGAAGATCTACAATCTTCCCCTTACCTTCATCGCCCCACTGAGCACCAACTAGAACTACATTGAACATATTTTTTGAGTAATCAGTAACCAGTAATCGGTGGTCAGTAGCTGACACCGATAACCGATCACAGATTACCGATTTAGGAGCCAACACATGATTGCCTTTTGAGCGTGCAACCTATTTTCCGCCTGATCAAAGACAATAGAACGCTCACAATCCATTGCATAGTCATCTATTTCATAGCCGCGATGTGCCGGCAGATCATGCATGGACAGGGCTTTTGGAGCCAAATCCATTAATTTTTTATTAAGCTGATATGGCATAAACTTTTTAAGGCGCCTTTCTTTCTCCGCTTTGAAGTCAGGATTTAAGAAAAGCTCCATATCTATCCAAGTATCCGTATATAAAATATCTGCATCTTTAACCGCTTCTTCTGGATTAGAATTTTCACTATACAATCCTGTCGCCTTAACCTTCTTAAGAAGATCCTCATCTAAACTTGGTGGATGCCTTTCGGGAACACACAAAACAAACTTCATCCCCAGCTTTGTGCACCCTAGACTCAACGTGTTGCTCACATTATTTGCAATTCCCAAATAAACAACCTTTTTACCCTCTAAACTTCCAAGGTGTTCTTTCATTGTCTGAATGTCCGCAACGGTTTGACATGGATGATATCTCTCACAAAGGGCATTAACAACAGGAACGTGCGATACTGCGACTATTTTCATGAGATCTTCATTTTTCAGAACACGGGCCATTAGTATATCACAATAACGATTTAAGCATTTCGCTTCATCCTTTATATCAGCCAATTGAAACTGCGTTGCCTTCCAATCAAGGAATATCGCGTGCCCACCAAGGTCCGACATGCCTGTTTCAAAAGAAACCCTAGTTCTCGTTGATGTTTTTTGGAACAACATAATCAAACATAAATTCTTTAAAAGCTCTGGGCGATCTCCTTTTTTATAACCTTCTTTTATTTTAATACCACGGCCAACAATTGTTTCTAATTCTTCTTTTGACACATCTTTTAGATCTATAAAATGTCTTACCATACTTCTTGAGTAACCAGTAACCAGCAACCAGTAACCAGATATGTTATTCTGGTAACTGGCAACTGGTATCTGGTTACTATAAAATGTATTTACTTAAATCATAATCCTTTATAATTGCCGACAATTTATCTTGCACATATTTCTTATCTATAACGTGTCCTTGATTGTTCCTCTCGGGGGCTTCAAAAGAAATTTCCTCTAATAGCTTTTCCATAACTGTATGTAACCGGCGCGCGCCGATATTTTCCATGCGATCATTTAACTGCACCGCTACTTCACATATTTCATCTAGGGCATCTTCCGTAAACTCCAAACCAACTTTTTCGGTTTTCATCATGGCTATATACTGTTTTGTTAAGGAATTCTTTGGTTCGGTTAGTATTCTCAAGAAATCGCCCTTGGTTAGGGGCTTCAACTCAACGCGAATCGGAAAACGGCCCTGAAGCTCGGGTATTAGGTCAGACGGCTTAGTTGTATGGAAAGCACCCGCCGCAATGAACAAAACATGATCCGTCTTCACCATGCCATACTTGGTTGTAACCGTTGATCCTTCAACGATAGGCAGTATGTCCCTCTGAACCCCCCCACGCGAAACATCTGGTCCATAATTACTTTCTTTTCCTACAATTTTATCGATTTCATCAAGGAAAACTATTCCAGACTGCTCCACTCTTTGAATTGCATTCTTGGTAACATCATCCATATTAATAAGGCGCTGCGACTCTTCCTGAGCCAAAAATTCCAAGGCCTCTTGAACTTTCATTTTTCTTTGTTTTGATCCCTGCGGAAAAATATTCGAAAACATGTCTTTCAAATTCATTCCAACTTCTTCAATGCTTCCAGACGAGATAACTTCTATCATTGGCACTGGCCCACGGCTCCTAGGATGAAGAGTAACTTCTCTTTCATTAAGTTCGCCCCTGTGAAGCATTTCACGAAGTTTTTCCCTGGTGGCACTATATTCCTCATCCCTTTGTTTCTGGTCCTTTTCCAGGTCTTCAACTGATGGAATATTATCTACATCCATTGCTTCAACATCAACTGGCGGTTCATCTTCTTTATCAAGATCATGCGCTGGAAGTAAAAGGTCCAAAAGTTTTTCTTCGGCCAGTTCCCGAGCCCTAACCTTGACCTTTTTGGTTTCCTCTTCACGCACCATTTTAACCGCCAAGTCGGTCAAGTCCCTTATTATCGATTCGACATCTTTTCCCACATAACCGACCTCGGTAAATTTGGACGCCTCTACCTTAATAAATGGGGCTTTAGCTAATTTAGCAAGTCTTCTGGCTATCTCTGTTTTACCGATACCAGTTGAACCAATCATTATGATATTTTTCGGAACAATCTCATCTCTTAATTCCTGTGGAACTTGTTGACGACGCCAACGGTTTCGCAAAGCAATAGCCACGGCCTTTTTTGCATCATCCTGACTAATGATATACCTATCAAGCTCTGATACTATTTCCCTTGGTGTAAAATTTGAATTTTCCATGAAATTGCCTTTTTTCAACCACTAAGACTCAAAGACACAAAATATTTATGGTTTAATGGTTCTATAGTTAAATGGCCATTTACTGTCAACCATATAGCTATTTAATGATTAAACCATAGATATTTTGTGTCTTAGTGTCTTCGTGGTAAAAATAAAAAACCATTATTTTAATTCTTCAATAACAAACTCACCATTTGTATAAATACATATCTCCGAGGCAATTTTCATCGACACTTCTAATATTTCTCTAGCACCCTTAGAACTATCCATAAGAGCCCTTGCGGCAGCAAGGGCAAATGGCCCCCCAGAACCAACCGCTGCGATGTTATCATCAGGCTCTATGACATCTCCATTTCCGGAAATGGTAAGTAAATTTTCTTTGTCTGCCACAACGAGTAATGCTTCTAAGCGTCTTAGAATCTTATCGGTCCTCCAGTCCTTGGCCAACTCAACTGCAGCCCTTTTTAGATTACCGGAGTATTCTTCCAGCTTACCCTCAAATTTCTCAAAAAGTGTAAATGCATCCGCAGTAGATCCTGCAAACCCGGCCAAAACCTTGCCTTCTCTTAGAATACGAACCTTTTTGGCCCCTTTTTTCAGTATTGTGGCGCCCAATGTAACCTGCCCATCTCCGGCAATAGCCGTTTGATTATCTTTTCTAATAGCCAAAATTGTTGTACCACCAAAAAACATATCGTTCTCCCAGTTAGTTGAAACAGGATAAACGCTGATTAACGCTGATAAATTTAGGTTTTTTTTCTAACATAATCACCAATTAAAATGCAAAACTAGAAATAAGAACATCTGCGTTTATCTGCGTTAATCCTGTTGCATATTAACAGATTAAAGCCGGTTATCGAAAAAACAATAACCGGCTTTTAATAATTTTATGTATTTATTACTTACGCCTTTGGATGCGATTTGTCATAAACTTCCATTAGCTTATCAACACTAATATGTGTGTATTTCTGCGTTGTTGACAAAGAAGCATGTCCTAACAACTCTTGAATACCACGAAGGTCCGCACCGGAATTTAAAAGATGGGTTGCAAATGTATGACGCAGCACGTGCGGCGTAACCTTCTTTTGAATTCCACATTGTTTGATATATTTATTTAACATTCTTTCAACACTTCTTGGTGTTAATCTTCCACCACTTCTGTTTACAAAAACTGCATGAGTTGGTTGAGCCTGAGAAAGTAATTTGCCGCGATCATTTAAGAAAACACGTAATGATTCAACAGCTTTCTTACCAACTGGTACTATACGTTCCTTTTTACCCTTACCTTGAACACGAATCATACCATTATCTAAATCAATATGCTGCGTATCCAGCGCGACCAATTCACTAACACGTAAGCCAGAAGCATAGAGAACTTCGATAATGGCCTTATCACGCTTACCTAAGGTGGTCGTTGTATCCGGAGTATCGAGCAAAATTTTTGTCTCATCGATACTTAAAAACTTTGGAATTCTCTTTGGAATTTTCGGAGACGCAATTTGCTTCGCAGGATTATTTGTAATCGAACCCTTTTTTACAAAGTACTGAAAGAAAGAACGGAGTGATGCCAACTTTCTTGCAACAGAAGTTGGACTACTCCTCTTAAATAACTCACCCATATAACCACGAATGATCATATGATCAATTTTCTCTAGAGCTTCGGCATCCCCTTGCGAAATCTTGTTATGATTCTTCGTCAGGTATGCAACAAACTGTTTCAGATCAGCCATATAGTTCTTATGCGTATGGACTGACGCCAACTTCTCATCCCTCAGATGTGTGCTGTACTGGTTCAATAAATTTTCCATTCCCCCTCCTTGATAATTGTCTTTCTTGTTTCAATCATAGATACACTTTATAAACTATAAATGACGTATAATCAATAGAAAACTTTGAAAAATTCAACTTTTTCTTATCCATTTTTTTCTTAATTATGCAAAAAATATGCATCAAAATTCAACAACTTCATTAGGTTGTACGATTATTAATTTAATGAGCTGTCGTTATCTGCACATGAACATGTTTTTTCATTCAAATTCGCACCACACTTTGGACACAATCCTTTACAAGCATCTTTGCACAGATATTTTAGTGGCTGAGCCAATGCAAAAGATTCCCTCACTATATCTGACAGTTCAAAGCTATCTCCCTCGTAAAACTCAAATCCCAAATCTTCTTTAACCAGCTCCACATCCTCACGCAGTTGAATTTCTTTTTGTCTTCTATTTTCATACAGTGGCGCCAGGGTATGATCAATGGGGATCTCCGCACTCCAGGTACACTCTTCCAGACATCTGTCGCATGTTAAATTTGTTTCAAAATGCAATTTACCACGCAGAGTTACGTTGCTATCTACCCTTGAAATATGGATATTTAATTCGACCTTGGCACTTTCATCACATCTTCCACCCAGCGCCTCGGATATGGCCCCTTTCAACCATGGATCTTTTTGTAAATCCGCCTTAATATCCAGGCCTTCTTTTCTTATTTCATAGATAAAAATTCGCATGTGCTGCCTCGTTTATGGGAGTGGTGGAAAATGCCTTTCGATGTCATCCCTGCGAAGGCAGGGATCCAGAACTTATTGAAATTACTGGATCCCCGCCGGAGTTTACCCTCGCGCAGGCGGGGGCGGGAATGACAATTTTTGAAAAAACAGTATTTTCCACCACTCCCCTTATCAGAGTTCGGGGGTGGCGTAAACTCAAAAATAAAATTTTTGCAGCGATTTCGATACGATGGAGCGTAAGGCAAATCACAAAAAAAGTCCCAAGTTGCTTTAAATGGCCTCAAAAGCGTCACAGAATTGACTTATTTGCCATTATTTTGTCGATTTTTTCACATTATGAGACTGTCGATAAAATCTTCTAATAAATATTTCAATAATTACAGCTAGTTAAACACGCTGTTTTTTTTGCTTTTCTGGCATATGGATTGCAGAAATACACTGTGGGGGACATAATTATGAAACGAAAAAAGAATATGGAAAAACGATCTTTTTTGAAAATGCTGATGGAATCAAATCTTTCACTTAAAAAAATGGCTCCAAATGAGATCCATATATTTAATATCAACGCAAATTACGGCCACTATCAGATATCTATAGGGCCCGAATATAGCGCTAATGAATTAAGAAAACTTGGCCTCCCTAAACGCAGCAGACCAATCGAAATTAATGGCGAAATGCATCATCTGTTTGTTTCGCAAAGTGGAGTCAACCCAATCCCCTCAAAGGAGCAGGTCGATTCAAATCTGAAAAACACAGTTATATTGAAGGACCTGATTATCCACATCCAGGATAAAAAAGGAGATGGCAGTTCAATTAGTATTCAAAAAATGAATTTTGATGGAGTGCGTCCCAGGAATAATATCAATCTTGCAGGTGAAGAGGGAACAAAACTTATTGAAAAAATTCAGCGCTCTGGAACCTTGAATAAAGAGGCGTACAAAATCATTCAGGAAGATATTCTTAAATCTGTTGGAACAAAAAAATAAATCTTATTCTTCCCCAACAATCTGTTCTTCCACATTTCTTACCAATAAGGTTGTAGGCAGTGGATCAAGCATTGCATTCATATCTTGAGCAAATTCTTTCTCTTTACCCACATCACACATTCCCATTCCAAGAATTGCAAGATCGGCATCGGATGAATATGCCTTCATCAGCTCACCAACCGAATAATCTTTTTCCATAGGCAAAACAACCGCCTCGGCATCCAGGCGCTCAGCATTAAGCATATCCTGAATATTTTTTCTGGCAGGCTCCTGCCCTTTAGGGTTATCAATAGCCATAATAACACGAACCTTGGACCCCTTCCAACTTAAAGAGATCAGATGCGCTATCAAAAGCATTAAATCGCCGTTGTCTTTTCTTCCGCGCCACCACACGTCAATTATTTTTTCTTTTCCAAAACCATTTCCTTCATTCCAGTTAAGAATCATTACGCTTTTTTCCAGTTTATTCAAATCTCTAACCAACTTAATCTGTTTCACCTGTCCTTCCAACTCATTTGCCAACCCAAACAACACAACATTTGGCTTTAGCCCTCCAACTCCGTGCGACTGCACAATTGTTTTTACGCCTTCAGAGAAATCGGAAACGATGGCTGTCTCGGCAAATGCATGCAAATTATTTTTCTTGATGAATTGTCTTAAGTTGTCCTTTGTTCTCTCCTTCAAACCCTTTTCAATAGCATCTGCTAAATCATCAACCACAAGTTGAAAAAAAGATATAATACCCTTGGCCTTTGCTAGCCACATTGCTATGTGAATAATATGTAACCTAGTTGTTGGATTTCCACTAAACACCATTATATTGGGACGCCAATTTCTCGGATGCCACTTGTATCCTTCAAGCCTTATCAATCCAAACCTGGCTAGTGTAAACCAGACGCCGCTCCTAACATCCCCCCATGTTCGATTGATGGATCTTTTTTCCAAGATGATAAACAGAGCCGAACTTACGATAATGGCTATGATTGTTGCAGGGGCATGAATCAAAAACATACAAACATAACAACCTACGGCACCTAGAAATGAGAAGATCCAGTGTACCTTAAATTTGGGACGATAACTCGGGCTTCCTATAATCTTTTCCAGTGCGGCAACTAGGTTCGTCATTCCGTAGGTGCTTAGAAAAAACATAGTTATCAATGCCGCTGAAAAATTTAATTCACCCTTTAGTATGAGAAGCTCAGCAATAACAAATGATACAATAACGCCAAACCTGGGCTCGGTCTTCGATCCCATTTTTTTACCAAAAATCCTTGGAACGACATTATCATTAGCCAGGGCCTGCAAAGTCCTTGGTGCTACCACTATACATGTTAGGGCTGAGGACAATGTCGCCGCCCAAATCCCCAAAAGAACAAGGGTTGGTATTCGAGCCGCCCTATAGGGGGCCATTACGTCGCTCCTTAAAATCTCCGCAGGAACCAAGTTCGCCAGCTTATAAGCAACAACCATGTAAACAATAAAGGTAAATAGAATGGCCCATAGTGTTCCCTTAGGAATACTCTTCCCCGGGTCCTTTAAATCTCCGGACATCCCGGCTCCCGTCATAATTCCTATCGTAGCGGGGAAAAATACCGCAAAGATGTACCAAAAATTAACCCCCTGAGTATAATTGCTATTATAGTTCACAACGACATCAGATGGCGCAACCCCCAAAAACAACGAAATTATTGCAATAAGCAATATCGCTAAAATTCCATATTGAAGTTTTATAGCAAAATCCGCGCCTCTGTATGCTATCATGGCAAATAAAAGACAAACCGTGGACGCAACGATGGTTGTATTAACAGATGGAAATACCGCAGATAACGATTCAGTAAAACCTATTATATAAAACGCAACGGAGAGGGCCTGAGATAAGAACAAAGGTATGCCGATACTCCCCCCTACTTCAAGGCCCAGGCTTCTTGATATCAAATAGTATGCTCCCCCCGTTTTGACTTCAACATTCGTTGCGATTGCCGATAATGAAAGCCCCGTACTAAATGTTATCAGATGGGCAATTATTATGATAATCCACGCATTGAGAAGACCACCCTGGCCAACAATCCAACCTAATCTCAAAAACAATATGACGCCAAGTAATGTGAGAACATTGGGAACAAATACGCCCCCAAAGATGCCAAATCTTCTTATTCCATTGTTCGTCATATAAAACTCTCCCTCAGTATTTGGTTATTTTAATGTAAGATCTCCATTATGTCACTTAGATATTAAAAGTAACATACGTAGTAAGTTGACAGATAA
>CAZHVX010000014.1:0-1422 GCA_964536295.1 uncultured Pseudomonadota bacterium | reverse complement strand
TGAATAAATTAGGGGTAAAAAGAACATTTCAGGCCCCCTCTACCCGCCATTTTAACCTGCATTTATAGCTCAAGGAAGGATGTTCCCGCACAAACCGATAATTCCAAAACCTGTCACATTTGCGTACAGGTTGGATAAATTATCGTCGCTGTACCCCGGTTTATACTTGATGGCGCCGTTTGTTTCTCCATCGGCAACTACCTGCATCGATAAAATGTACTGGACGGCTTTATCGCGCGCGTCTTGATCGTCGATCAAATCGGCAAGAGCCGCCATTCCACCGATCGTGGTGGTTGAAGATACTTCATCATCATCTTCCGGTTGAACTGCGCCCGAAGGGGTTCTGTGGTCGATCAAATATTTGAAAGCGGCCTTGGCAGTCGTGGAAGTGTTTTGCATGAAGAAGGCGGGAAAGGACTGCGCGTGCATATACTCTTTATCGTCCAGATCATCGCTTCTATCTATGCCTATGGTATATCTCGAGTTTGCAAAGTCCCAGAAGTATTCATCGAAATTGCTGCGAATCGAATCGGCCATATCGCAATAGGAATTAATTTCAGTTAAATTGCAGATACCTTTGAGGCCCAGATAGACATCGCCTTGACCCATGGCATATTTGATGCCGAGAAGCGTGCGCGCTCCGTCGATCGGCGTTCTCCATGAGCTGAAGATGAAAAGATTATTTTCATCTAAGTTATCTTCGATCAGTTTGTCGATTCCCTTTTTTGCAATTGGTAGCATTGAAGAGATAAATTCAGGATCGCCTCCCGCCAATGAATAGAGCCACAGATTATAGGCAAAGAACGATTGTGGGGCGTCGATAGTTTCTACAGCCTCAACCCCATCTTCGGCGTCAACGGTGGGAACATATCGATTGCCATCCAGCCCGTATCTCCAGTGCCATTTGCCATCGGCGTCTTGGACGCTGGCTAACCACGAAAGTCCTGATTTGATGACGTCGAGGTAGGTTGCATCGAGCGTTGCTATGTATGCGTGATAAAGCGCTGTCAGGGCATAGCTCATATTGTTATCCGTATTGAAATGTTCGCTATCCCATGCATCGGAAATTGCACCATCGGAGTTTTGACAATAAACGATATAGTCAGCGGCCTTCTTTATTTGTGCAATGTATCTGATGTCGCATGAATATCTGTCTATGTAATTTTCATCGGTATCATTGTTTTCATCGCTATGATCGTTGCTGTCTTGTTCCGCGGCAGGGTTTTCATCTCCGCTTGTAATAATGACGCTATCGTGTTTGCACGAAGAAAAAATCAAGGCGCACATAAAGGCCAGACAGATAATTGGATATAGTCTCTTCACAGACACAAATACTCCTTAATGGGAGTGGTGGAAAATACGTTTTGTTGACTCTTGTGTCATTCTGAGTCCGCCAAAGGCGGGCGAAGAATCCAGTAAAAT
>CAZHVX010000013.1:18496-22381 GCA_964536295.1 uncultured Pseudomonadota bacterium | reverse complement strand
GGTCCGTAGTGGACTTTCACCACCAAGTGTTTGCGCCCTGCCGGGCGCACAAAAAAAAGGCCCTTCGTGTATTGCGAAGGGCCTAAAAATTGAGTATTTAATATAAATTAACTACTTGGTGGAGGAACCTCACCGTCTTCGTGGATAGTTGGCTTTAAATCCTTTGTAGGATCCTCAAGCTCGATATCCACATCAACCACTGGCATTTCTTCATCATCTCCCTCAGGCACAATAATCGCTGCCGTTCCTTTGTACATAATCAATCCAGTATTCTTTTTGACAACCGTCGCCTCAACAACAACGTTGTGTCCTTCCTGAGCACTTACCTCTATCGCAAAGTGTCCGGGACTTTCAAATGGAGGATAATTAATTGTTGTGGCTGGACTGGATACATCCCACATGCTGATCTGTAGGGCAACGTCTGCATCCCCACACTCCAGACATGGGGCATTACCAAAGATCTTGAAAACAACGGGTGGGTCAGCGATTTCGGATGTTAAAATATCAGTGAGGCTTTGATTTGATTTTTTGTCCCCCTCACATCCTACCACCATCAACAATGCGATCAACAACAACGAAAGTTTAAATCTCATAGAAATCCTCCTATAATTGTTTCCGAACCTTAATCTCCCTCCCTTGAACAACCTTTCTTACACCCTTTATCAGAAGAATTCAATATACTTCTCCCCCTCTATTAATATTTATCGGCATCTCCTCCCCGCAAAGTTGCTCTAAATGGCAAATTCAAACGTTTGAGTCTTGACTGAAGTAGCTAAAGGTGTATATTTTGCAACCGCAGATTACGCATATTACCGTAAATTACTCAGATCTATCTCTAATAAAATTGGCGTAATCTACCTAACTCTGTGTAATTTATGGCTATAATGGAGGGTTAATATGTTTGATAGAGTAAAAGTTGGGATTAATGGTTTTGGAAGAATTGGCCGCCTGGTCACGAAAATTGCTGCCGAACGCGGCTGGCACGACATGGATATCGTTGGGATAAATGACATTATGCCCACAGCAACAATGGCACACCTTTTAAAGTACGATTCCGTTCATGGTCGTTTTAAGGGAGATATCCAAGTTGATGGTGATCTTTTAATCGTAAATGGACATAAAATTAAGATTACAAAAGAAAAGGACCCAGCAAATCTCCCATGGGCCGAGCTTAAGGCGAATGTTGTCATGGAATGCACTGGCCTTTTCAGAGATAAAGAATCAGCTGGAAAACATATAGCAGCGGGTGCAAAAAAGGTTATCATTTCAGCCCCGGCAAAGAGTCCTGATGGAACATTTGTGCTTGGCGTAAATCACAAAACATACGATCCACAAAAACACAACATTATTTCAAACGCAAGCTGTACAACAAATTGCTTGGCACCGGTAATCAAGGTATTGCATGAAAATTTCAAGGTTGAATATGGTTTCATGACAACAATACATTCATATACAAACGATCAAAGGATCCTTGACTGCCCACATAGTGATTTAAGACGCGCGCGCGCAGGTGCGATTAACCAAATACCAACAACAACTGGTGCAGCCGCCGCAATTGGTCTGGTTATTCCTGAACTTAAGGGCAAATTAGATGGCATTTCGATACGCGTTCCAACCGCCAACGTTTCATGCGTTGATTTGGTCGTTACATGTTCAAAACCTATCACCAAGGAAAGTGTAAATGAAGCCCTTCAAAACGCCTCAGAGAATGAGCTGAAAGACATTTTGGGATATTGCGATGAGCCATGCGTATCCACCGATTTCATCGGAGATCCCCGTTCATCAATAGTTGATGCGGATGTAACAAATGTTATTGGAAATATGGTAAAAACCTTATCATGGTATGACAACGAAGCCGGTTTCTCATGCAGAATGATTGAATTGGCCAAGATGATTGGAAAATAATGATTAAGTTTATTGATCAAATAGATCTAAAGGAAAAAAAGGTTCTTATCCGCGTTGATTTTAATTGTCCTTTGACAGAGGATGGCAAGGTAAGAGACGATACTAGGATTCGTGCGGCCCTTCCGACGATAAAATACGCTATGGATCAGGATGCAAAAATAATTTTAGCATCACACCTTGGACGACCAAAGGGTAAGCCAGACCCAAAGTTTTCCCTAAAACCGGTTGGTGAGAAACTATCTGAATTGTTGGATGACATGCCAATCATCATGCCAGAAGACTGTATTGCTAATGGAGTAAAGAAGCTGATCCAGGAAATGAATCCAAAGGATATCATCCTTTTGGAAAATCTAAGGTTCCACAAGGAAGAGACAGACAATGATCGGGATTTTGCACAAAAACTGGCCGCATATTGCAATGTGTACATTAATGACGCATTCGGTGCGGCACACAGAGCTCATGCATCCACCACCGGCATTACAGCGTTTGTTTCCAAAAAAGGTGCGGGTTTTTTAATTAAGAAAGAGCTGGAATATCTTGATAAAGTAGTAACCAACCCAAAAAAACCCTTCATTGCCATTTTGGGTGGCGCAAAGGTTTCAGATAAGATCAGCGTTATTGAGAATTTGCTCAAGTTTGTTGACTCCCTCCTTATTGGTGGGGGAATGGCCTATACATTCCTAAAGGCAAAGGGACACGCCGTGGGTTCATCTCTCTGTGAGGATGATAAAGTAAGGCTTGCAAAGCGAATTATAGAACGCGCAGAAACCAAGGGTGTCAAATTACTATTCCCTATTGACAATATAATAGCAAAAGGGATAGACAATAACGCCGAATTTAAGGTGGTTGGAGATGAGATCCCGGATGGCTGGATGGGCGTTGACATTGGCCCCAAATCCATCGAATGTTTCACAAGGGCCATCAATGCTGCAAGAACGATATTTTGGAATGGGCCACTTGGGGTGTTTGAAAATAAAAATTTTTCAAAGGGTACCTTTGAAATCGCAAAGGCCGTAGCTGAAAGCGACGCAATGAGCGTTGTTGGTGGCGGAGACTCTGTCGCCGCACTGAACCAGGCTGGTCTTGCAGATAAGATCTCGCACATTTCAACCGGCGGTGGTGCGAGCTTGGAATTTATTGAAGGAAAAAAACTACCGGGGATAAAAGCATTGGAGACATAATATGGAAACTCTCATCATAACTATTCATTACATTGCGTGTACGATTTTAATTCTTAGCATTATGCTACAAGCCGGCAAGGGCGCCGACATTGGCGCTGTGTTTGGCGGTGCATCACAAACCCTATTTGGAAGTCGCGGCCCGGCAACCTTTATGAACAAACTCACAATTGCCGTTGCGGTAATTTTCCTAACGACATCTATTACTTTAGCACAATTTGCAAAACAACAAATATCAACATCCGTTATTGATGATGTTACTTCAACCACAGAAGAGCCTACTGACCAACAAAGCGATAAGCCAGTTGAAGATAGTGCCGAATAGAACATTGAAAATTAGAAATTAGTTATTTGGGCCCAGGTGGATGTGATTGATAATTTTTTCGCCTTTCCGATTTTGCCCAGGTGGTGGAATTTTACGAAGCTCTTAGTTGTGCGGGCAATGTAAATTGCACGCAAAACTTAGAGATTCGTAACCCGCCGAAGCTTCATGCGTAGGCGGGGGTAGAAAGGGTCCTCGATGTGATTGATAATTTTTTCGCCTTTCCGATTTTGCCCAGGTGGTGGAATTTTACGAAGCTCTTAGTTGTGCGGGCAATGTAAATTGCACGCAAAACTTAGAGATTCGTAACCCGCCGAAGCTTCATGCGTAGGCGGGGGTAGAAAGGGTCCTCGATGTGATTGATAATTTTTTCGCCTTTCCGATTTTGCCCAGGTGGTGGAATTGGTAGACACACCAGCTTGAGGGGCTGGCGATGGAAACATCATGCTGGTTCGAGTCCAGTCCTGGGCACCGTAGATT
>CAZHVX010000013.1:0-18396 GCA_964536295.1 uncultured Pseudomonadota bacterium | reverse complement strand
TGGTGCTCACGGTAAGGCGAAAAAATTATGTCACATCGGGACTTGAGGGGCTTCCGCCTACGCTAGTGCTTCGGCGGACAGGGGCGATGGAAACATCATGCTGGTTCGAGTCCAGTCCTGGGCACCGTAGATTTGGTGCTCACGGTAAGGCGAAAAAATTATGTCACATCGGGACTTGAGGGGCTTCCATGTGGTACACATACATTCTAAAATGCTCTGATTTAACGTACTACACCGGCATCACAAATAATCTTAAAAAAAGAATCGAAGATCATAACAAAGGAACCGCCTCCAAATACACCAGGGCAAGACTCCCCGTTAAACTTGCTTACTCTGAAAGAAAAAAAAGCAGATCTACAGCTTCAAAAAGAGAACATGAAATAAAAAATCTTTCCCGAGAAAACAAACAAATATTAATTAAGTCAAAATCATAATCATAATCAATACAACCAATGATGATTTATTGTACATGTCGAAGGACAAAGCAGATAAAAAATGTATCAAGTACAAACACTTGTCCAGAAGTGTGACTTATCAAAAAAAAGTGATCTTGGGGTGTTGATTGAGCGGCCTTCGAGTCGGCGCCATCTAAGCCTTACTAACGTTGTGCCGACTCGAGGCTTCGATTTCGCGGCGTTTGAGCGAAATCGATTTAGCGAAAGCAATACCACAAGATCGCTTGTTTTTGATAAGTCCTATAAGTCATCAATATGTTAAGTTGGAATTTTATTTTTCATATATCGTCAAAGTTTCATACAGATTCAATCTTATTATCATTAGGATAAATATGAAATTCTCTAACTGGCTGTTTTAATTGAGATTTGTTGCGACGGATAACTGGTACGAACCTTGCTATATATTTAAGAGTCTCACTCTCCTCTACTCTTTATCTTAAATAACAAACGGAGCCCCTTCTTAAGAATAGAAGGTTAAAGGGTTTAAATACACCATTATACACACCCAATGGTAAAGGGCCGTCCGTTTAAATACGGGCGGCCCCCTGTATTTAATTAATCGGTTTCCGCGGTGATCATCCCAAACAATCTGTGCATCTCCACTAATGCCCGATCACCAATTTTGGTCTGCGGTGCATCAACGCAGTAATAATTATAAACGCCGTATTCATTTAGATCGGCGTCAATGGAAAAGGCCAACGCTTGTCTTATTTTATAATTTCATATGGAATAAAGTTTTCTAAATATTTGAAGTCCTGCTCTACTTTAGAATAATCCCGATCCCATAAGACAACTGATACGGCTTTTGCTAAGATGTTTTTTGCATCACTTAAATTATCACCTGGCTGTATGTGCCATTGGATTTCGTGATCACATTTTATTTTCGGTTTTATTATGTTTTTTACAGTACCTTTATAGGTTGGGTATACCCAGATCGCGGCATAATTTTGTTGTTTTATTTCTGGCTTATATTCGTCATCTATATTCAGCAACACATGTGCTTCATCAATATTTATTCCAAAACTTTTCATGTAAGCTTTTGGCATGAGAGATCCCGTTGGACGCGCTGCAACTTCCAGAAACGTCAAATTATTTTCCTTGGTCTTAAATATTTCCATATGCGTTATACCATGAACAGGCGGAATCATAGCCTTTAAAGCAAGCTCAGCATAGTTTTTTAGGGCTGCGTATTCCTCAGACTCTTTTGTTAGCATTAGACTGGCTACTGGCTTGTGCTCCTTGAACTTGTGACACGGATAACTGTATTTACAAACTTGTGTATATAGAATTTTACTATTTTTAATAAATGAATCACAGTGGTATAATTCGCCCTCAATAAATTCATCGAGTTCATATTCTGCATTTAAATCTTTGCTAATCTCAGCACAATAAGCAAGTAGCTGTTGCCTGTTAAGACATTTATAGGTATTGATACTGCTTGCCAAGGCTGTTGGCTTTATAAAAATCGGAAGGTGAAGTTTAGTTAAGATTTCTTCTATATATTTATTTTTTTTCTCTGAAAAACGCTTTTTGTTGAATACAAGATAGTTAGGAAGAACGATGGAAGATCCTTCTAGTGATTGTTTCATTATTACTTTATCTACAAAGCGATCGGAGTTTCTTGGTTCTATGCCAAGATATTGTTTAAGTTGACCGCACACATCAACCACTTGGTCTCTTGTTGTAACAATGGTCGTTTGGTTTTGCGAATATTTATCGGCAATTTGTTCTACAATTGAAAGCAAAGAGGAAAAACTAAAGTCTTCTGTTGTATGGGTTTCCTTAAAGTATTTTGCCTCATTATCAGCTTCAAATTGCTTAATCGAAGCATTATTAGCTATCAAAAAAAAATTATATTTATTTGGATTATATAAGTTTTGCATATTACCGTTAAAAATACGGTAGTTTTTTATAAATATAACGTTTTTCATTTCCAAGCTCCAGTTGTTTCTTCTCGCCTTGAACAACGGCGATTCACACCTACGCTTCTTTTGTTTTGGATAAAAGCCATAAAACCTTCTTCGATCTTTTGAATCAAGTCTTTAGCATTATGTTTCTGTTTAAATGCACACAAATAAGCGGGATTATCACAAATAATGCATTTGCGAGCATGAAAGTCAAAGTCTTTTCTATATAATTTTTTTCCATCTTTATTATATACGTCGTAATCCAAGTACGGACCTAATCTGCTTGTCAATTCTTTTTTTAGAAGTAAAATTTTCAGTTTATCGGCAGGATAATCTATTTTATATATGGCAACTAAAAAAGGTGGCCCTTCTTTAAGCCACAACAAATCATGACTGATGGTTTTTTTATTAAGATAATCGCTTAATAAAGTTTGACCTTCGTCAAACAATTGTTGAGCTGGATAGACTAATTTATTATTACCAGGAATATTTACAGTTAATTGTAGACAAATATCTCCCTTACAGCTATCTGCCCTAATTAGTCCAAGCCTATTTTTCAATTTTAATAAATCATCTAACATAATTTAAGAACCCTTGTGGATAACCATATTTCCAGCAAAATAGACTTAAACTTATGCAGGTTAAATCAGCCGATCCTCCGGGACTAAGTGACATTTTTTTAAAGGTTGCTTCTGCCGCCTTAATAGCGCCGATGCCTTCTTCGGAATAAACCCCGCCGTTTGCTATAATCTTTGTTGCTGTAGCTTTTACAAATTTTATTCTGTTGATATCAAACTTTCTGTTTAGTAGGGTAGTATCATCAATAACGGCCATGAAATTAAGCAGAGTCTGCACAAGTGCTAGACGAAGACATGGATTGTGCTCTAAATTTTCTTTAATAGAATTAACGCCAATATCAAGAATATTTTGACATTTATTTATAATTTCGTCTCTAATACCAAGTGTTCCATAAAGAGAATAAGCTTTGAGCCCTATTGACGTATCAGATATTTTTTTATGTTTTAAATTTGCCAGATCTTCAGCGACAAGATGTCTTCCTATATCAAATGTTGTAAAACATATTTGGTTAAGATCTCTGAGCTTTTCTTGTTTTGAAACAATACCAACTGCTGCGCAAAATATTAATCCAAGGAATATAGTTCCCTTATGTGTATTAATTCCCTGTGTTTCCTCTAGCATTGCAGCTTCAGCGGCCAAACCAATCTTTCTAAGTTGCATGGCCAAATCCATAGTATTACATTTATCATTGTTTTTTCCTAAGCTGAAAGCTTGATTAAAAAATTCAAGTAAAGACAAAGAGCTTATTAAAAAAGTAAATATATTCATATCATTATGGGCCCCGTTGCTGATACTGCTTACTAATCCTGGAGTTGGCCAGGCAACAGCCTCGGCCAGAATTGAAGCCGTTAAACAGGTCACATAATTGGTCGGCAACTTATTTTTGTTCATCAAATTTTTCTCTTATACTCTTAGGCCACTCTTGTATATTGATTCCGAACTGCTGTAAAAAGCTCCATACGGTTCTTTCCACTCCAAGACCAATGCAACCAGACCATGTTGGGTTTTGATCGATACTGAAATTAAATGTTTTTGAGAAAAAATTTCCATGAGTATCAAAAGAGGCGATAGCAAGGGAGTCTTTTTTGTAAGGAATTCTAGCCCTCACTTCTTGTTTGACATAAGTCGGAATATTGTATTTTGCAATAGCCTCTGGCGATATAAAAAATGGATCGCTAGCTTCTTGACAGAAACCAGCAATACCCATATTTTTTAACCATTTTGTAGTTAATTTCATCATTAGGTCTCTAGACTCAATAACATACTGAGGGGTTCCTATAAAAACAAATTCCCTCATAGTAAAATAGCTTAGTCTTTCCATGAAATATTTAGATTTGGTTTCATTTCTAAAACATGGCCCGGTAACTGTAAACATTTTATTGGAACTTAAAACCTGATTCTCTAGAGAACAATATATTTTGAAGCATGGGGCAGTTTGCAACACTGATTGAGGATCGGAGTTTGAATATTCTTCTGAGACAGGAGCATACTTTTTCATGCTAGATAAATTTCCATTAGATTGCTTGTTTACACTTGACGCCACGAAATAACCGGTGGGGTCCCCTTCTAATAAATTCATTTTTTTAATATAATCTATGTGTAAGAAGGGAGAAAATTTAACTTCAATTGGTTGATGTGTGTGTTTTATAATATAATGAGTATAGCTATCTTCGAAGATGCGTAAAAGTTTGGATATGCTTTCTGAATAACCAATATCTCCGCCTTTCATATAAAATACCCAGCTGTTTTTTAAAAGCTCATTGGCAATATTCTCGGTATTTGTTGGCTTGGATTCAGAAACAAGATCGGCCAAATCAAGTTTATAAAAAAATTTATTAACTTCGTTGTCCCGTGTAGAATTTTTATTTTTTAGACTGGCTTTTTTTTCTTCATTCTCAAAATAGTTATTGACAATTTTCAAGGTATTTTTTTTAACCAATTTTGTGTCAATGCCTCTAAAGGACATAACGACTAAGCTTTTTCTAAGCACTGGGTCAACGATTACTTGGTTGACAAATTCAGACTTTAAAACTGAAGAAGATAGCACTTTAATTTTATCTTTTTCTATTGTTTTTGGTAAATTAATTGAAATTCTGTTGTACATAATCTGCTCCCCCTTATTGATTGTAAACTGACATTGCCAGTTCGACCTGAACTGGGTGGATTACTGATCTACCATGAAATCCCATATTTTTTGATGCTTTGCAGTCTTCTATGAAAGCCCCTGTATTCAAATAGTCCATAAATGTTGTATCTAGACATAACAACCCCATCTTTCGGCTTTTTGTTGTAATTGTTTTTTTCGCCACAACATAGTCTTTTGCCAAAGGTAAGTTGTTTGCCGCTAGGTCTGCTCTTAAGTCCTCTCCTCCAATTGTGATTGCATGGATATCCTTGGAAGCAGAAACTATTTGCTCGAATTTTTGTACAGCACTGTAGCTTTCAATCATGATTTCATATTTTGGCTTTTTAATGAGATTATTTTCCATAGAGAATTTTTCTATGAAATCGTTAAGCAAATAAATATCTTTTTCGTGATTAATCTTGGGTATGCGAATGCGATCAGGGCTGTTTGGAAGAATTGCTTTTAGGTCTTCAGTCCATAGCTCTGCGTCAATAGGGTTTATTCGTACAACTAAATCTTTTCCGATATTGGAAAACTCTCTTAATGCTTCGGAGACTATCCATCTGGCTTCAAATTTCTTATCGGCAGGTGTCCCATCTTCTAAGCATAGGATGATATTATTAACGCCCATGGCCATTGATTGTTCAATTTGACCAGTTTTGCAGCCAGAAACATATAGTGAAACACGGTATTTATCGATGGTATTTTTTTGAATATTATCTGACATCATTGTTCTCCCTCTATAAGCTTGGCGAGTGACTTACATCTGCTACGAATAACCCACTCGTTTGCGCCGTTATAATGAATTATTAAACGAATTTTATTTATTTTGCACTCGGTCAAATGCTTACCGATGGTTTTTTTTAATAATCCATCTAAAATTTCTGGCGTCATGTTGTTAATTGTTACCGTTCCTTTGGTAAGTTTCGCACTTAGCAACAAATCATTTGATTCGACTGAACCAATTTGGATTTCTTTCATCTTGATACCTCCCGTTATATTAATTATTTATTTGAGTTATATATTGCCTCTAAAATAAAATAGTCTCCCCAGACAAGGGATTCTCCTGGGTTTGATACTATACGTAATGGTGAGCTGGCATGAATTAGCAGACCATCATGCTCAGAGTTTTCATTAGTGATATGACTATTCACCAATTCATTTAATAATGATTTGCCATCTTTGAAAAATTGCGCTCGGTCTTCTTTATTATTTGATTCCTTTCCTGTTCTAGTAAAGATAGATGCCGCCGCCGCTGCTGCAGATGTATCCAGCAAATTATCATCCCCGAGATTTGAAATCCTCCATATAAAAGGTTTAGCTTTGTAAGCCTGTAACAAAAATTTTGCGAGTTTCTTCCCATATTGTAGCACTTTTGGGTCAGACAGCGAGATGGCCGCGCTTAAAAGACCATAGATAGCCCAAACGTGTCCACGAACCCAGGTGTAGTCACTATGTTCTGAATTTTTGTTTGCAACTTCAAAAGAGGCATTGCTATTTATTTTTG
Source organism: uncultured Pseudomonadota bacterium (assembly GCA_964536295.1). Classification (GTDB taxonomy): domain Bacteria; phylum UBA10199; class UBA10199; order CAZHVX01; family CAZHVX01; genus CAZHVX01. Next base: position 11,823 of record CAZHVX010000013.1, on the reverse strand, counting down.
CATACTCGACAGACCTCCCACTATCTGTCACTAAATATTTTAAGGTTGTTTCGATAACCTTTTTAATAGCAGTACTATATTTATATAATTTTGTATTTTCCCATGCCCAGAGTAGCAGATTTAGATTCATCATTTGGTCAACACCAACATAATCACCATCATGCTTCCAGTTGCAATAAAGATATCCTTGTGGCTCTATGAGACAATCTAAAAGATAATCTGATGCTTCCAGTGCCTTTTTGCGAAGCTCATTAAGTCCAGTTGCATTGTAGCCAATAGCACACGAATAATAGAATAAGAATCCTACGTCCTGAAATCTATTTTGTTTGAGAAAATGATCCAATCTTTCGGTTAACTTTAGTGCTATATCTTTATATCTTTCTTCTTTGGTAAACACATATAATAACCACAATTGTCCTATAAAAAATCCATTTGACCAGCCTGTGTTATAGACCCACTTACCATTTTGGGTATAAACGGGGAAAAAAGTTTTATCTTTTATATAATTCAATCCTTGAAGCTGTTTTGAAACAGTCATTATAGACCGATCGATTACTGCATTATAATAGTTAGCTGCTACAAGATTATCATCTTTAACTGAAACGATAGTATTTAGTGTATCCGTTTTTTTTACTACTCTAGAATAAGCATTTATATTCATAAGTATGCTTTGCTATATAGGGTTTGCTCTCATCCCACAGACATTGTGTTGGATTAATAAGCAAATACAATGCCAATATTTTTGTGGGCGAGAAATAAAAGATAGCCTTTTGATATATATATTAATTTTATTCACACCCTTGGTTTTCTGTCCATCTAAGCAAACTATTTATGCATATAAATTCCGAAAAAACATACAAAACGTTCCAAAAATCTGAAATTTTAGACCTACCTATTGAAACTCTTTGGGCCGTTTAAATTTAAAAAGGTTTTAATCAACTAAAACCGCCACCGCATTATTTCCAAATAATCTTGGGCTAATAATTTTGCTGAGATCAATATGCTGTTAAAGCTGGTTTTTTATTGCTGGACTATTTTAGGAACCCCTGAAAAACTAATTTTTCAACGAACATGTCATCCTGAGCGATAGCGAAGGATCCAGTTAACATCGCGTTAAAACACTGGATTCTTCGCTACCGCTCAGAATGACAATATTGTTAAATGTCGAAATAATCAATTTTTCAGAGGTTCCTTTAGATATTCCGAAGCTGATCTACAAGATCACTTAATTCGCGAGGGAGTTCGGATTTTAGGTGAATCACTTTCTTTGAAAGTGGATGCGTAAAGGCTAATTTATGTGCGTGCAACGCAATTCTTGGAAATGAAATATTGCTACCATAAATTTTATCACCAATTATTGGATGCCCTATGCTTGAAAGATGGGCCCTAATTTGATGAGTTCTTCCTGTTTGAATAAAAACTCTTAAAAGGGCAACGTCTCCATATCTCTCCTTTACCACATACTCAGTAACTGCGGATTTTCCGGCTTCGCTTTTCGAAACCTGCACCTTTCGTCCACCCTTAAATTGTCCTTTTTGAATATTATCCCGAATTGTTCCGCAATCCTTCTCAACGATATTTTCAACAACGGCGAGATATTCCTTCTTAACCTGACGCCCTTGAAACTGACATTTAAGCGCCAATCCATCCCCAGATTTTGCCAAAATTAGAAGCCCCGAGGCCTCTGCATCAAGTCTATGTATTGGCCTTACAAAACAATCCTTGGCTCCTTTAAATTGTCTCTTTAAATATTCCTTGGCCAGCCTAATAATATCTTCCTTGGGACTATCTGCCTTTGGCTCCGATAAAATTCCAGCCGGCTTATCGACAACAAGCAATTCCTTGTCTTCATAAACAACATTTAGAAATCCTCTTTTTCCTATAGGTTGTTTTAATTTTAAAACAGATTTTTGATGTATATTTTTCAAATCTATTCTAGCCGCAGCGCTTTCTTTTTTATTATCAATCTTTCCATGAAAAGATGTAGTCGGTAATGATAAACGAGGGTTTCTCTTCTTTGCTGGCCTACTCTCCGATTTAGGGATCCCCGTCGGAGGAATTTTTACCTCAACACTATCGCCAATCTCCAGCTCCCAACCGGCAATGACAACCCTTCTATTATTAACCAAAACCTTACCATTATCCAAAAGTGTTTTTATCTGGTTTCTAGAATACTTCTTAAGCTGGTCTTTTAGCCATAGATCTACCCTCTGGCCAGCATCGGCTGATTTAACCTCAAATGTATACGTTTCCATAAGTTGACTCCATTTTGCGATAGGGAAGTAGCATAAATTACACGGCCCAGTCAAGATGTACATTTTTACATAATACTGAACAGTTTTTCTGAGAATTTGAAAAGTTGGAATATAAATTTCAATCTTCCGCTCTTTTTTCTTTACTTAAAGAAGGTTTCGCGCTTTTAATCAAGGCATCAAGCATACCCCACCGCTTAAGGATGAAATCTTTAAGTGATGTTTTTCCAAATCAGCAAATCATACGTATCTCTTTTGATTCTTTTTTTCTTTTTCTGGAATTTCATCTTCGTTCATCTAACCTTTGCATCAACAAATAAAAATGAAAATTCTATAGCTATCATACCGATAAAAGACAATACGAACGACTACGAAACAAAGCAATTAGCAAACACCTTAACCTTAGCGCTTCAGTCAGCCACGTCATTAAATGTGCTCAGCCAAGACACGGTAGAAACCGCGCTTTCGTATTATAAGAATAACAACCAAGCTTCGTCACAACCTGAGATGCAAAACGCCCTAATTCACGCCAAGGAAGCCTACTTTCACTTCGACTATGAAGATGCTTTAATACACATCAAATCTGCACTTAAGCTTTGGAACGCTAACCCCGAGGCTATATATCGGAATGGACAATATCTCATAGATACGAATATCTGCGCAGCCCTTATATACAAGGCCTTAAACCAAAGCGTTCATTCTAGAGATCATTTCAGGGCGATTTTGAAGATCGACCCGGACTATAAATTAGATTCAAAGATATTTCCTCCATCGCTGGTTGAAATATTCGATGAAGAATCCGCTGGATTAAAATCCAAGCCTAGCGGTTCATTAAAAATATCCTCTGATCCAAAGGTTGCTGAGGTTTTTGTAAATGGAATTTTAAAGGGAATCACTCCGCTCCAGTTAAATAATTTACCACTTGGGGAATATTACATTTTGATTCAAACAAATAAATACAGGCCAGAAAAGTTCATTGCCGAGGTAAAAGATAATGAAAATTACACAGTGAATAAGAACCTTGTTTGGATTTACAATGAAAACAAAAAAGCCGGCATTAAAAGCGCTGCCACCCTCAAGGCTTTCGGCCTAAAACAGGTCGAGGATGGCGTCTCTTTTTCCAATCTATTAAAGGTTGATAAAATACTCTTAATTGATGTGGACCAGGCCCCCTCCGGAGGTGGGGAAATCATCATTCAAATGGTTGATCGGCGTTTTAGGAGCGGTCATCGACCAATTTTAATTAAATTTGACAAAAACAAGTCCTTTTTTGAAGAAAATATCGCAAAAATGACAAAAATTATCGCAAAGCAGGCAAAAATAAGTCTACTTACCCTTCCTGATGAACAAATTGAGCCAGAGATCGTTGGAGATCCAATTATCCTTAGGGGAAGAAGAACCCTTTTAATGAAAGATCCCGTATTCTGGGGAACAATTGGAACACTCATAACCGCAGGAATAATAGGAGGTATCGTTGCTGCTGGAGGAAGCGATTCGAGCACACCCGAGACAGGGAGTATTAATGTTAATTTTAAATAAAATGAAACATATGATAATACGTCCGCCCCGATTCAAAGGTTTAACCCTACCGCCCGATAAAGGTGTTGCAACACACAACTTTATCAAGGGATTGGGGCGGGCGTTTTTTATCTTCTCTTTAATATTTATATGTTGCTGTCAAGGCGGGCCCAAAAAAAATGTCAAATATCCCAAACCCACTCTTACAAAATCACTTGAAGAAAGAATTCACTTTGATTTTGATAACGATCAAATAAAATCCTCCGAAATAATTAAACTAGAAAACAACATCAAATGGCTCAATGATAATCCATGGGCATATATTGTCCTGGAGGGACACTGCGATATAGTTGGATCGGAAGACTACAACATATATCTGGGTGATCGGCGCGCCAGGAGCGTCAAGGCCTACCTTTACGAACATGGCATCGATCCCGAAAGAATTGTAATGCTCGTAAGCTACGGCAAATCCAGGCCAATCGATTTGGCAAAGGGCCTTAAAGCTAACAGTCAAAACAGAAGGGTCGAGTTCGTACTACGCTAGTTATTATGGATCTTCCATGCAAATTAGGAAAATATATCCTTGCTGAAAAAATAGCCAATGGCGGCATGGCCGAAATTTATCGGGCCCTCTACCTTGGAGCCAAGGGTTTCACAAAAGAAGTTGTCATTAAAAGAATCCTCTCCGAATATAGCTATAATAATGATTTTAAAAAAATGCTCATCGATGAGGCAAATGCCCTCGTAAATCTAACGCACAAGAATATCGTTCAAATATTTGAATTGGGGCAGGATGACGAAACGCTATACATATCAATGGAATTTGTTAACGGAGTCGATTTAAAACAACTGGCAGACAAGCTCAGACGAAGCAACGAACGTTTAAATATTAAATACACATTATTTATTATCAGAGAGATCCTAAGCGCGCTGTTTTTTATTCACAACAAGAAGGACAAGTTGGGCCGCCCCTTAAATATTGTTCATCGCGACATATCACCATCTAACATACTAATCTCCTTTAGTGGTGAGGTTAAAGCCTCGGATTTTGGGATAGCCAAGGGGGCCCATAGAACCTTTAAAACAACCATAGCCCAGGTTAAGGGCAAATATTCCTATATGTCCCCCGAGCAGGCATTAGGACTAGAACTGGATGGACGCACGGATCTTTATTCGGTTGGTACAATATTCTACGAACTCTTAACAAATAAGAAATTATTTGATGGTGAAAATGATTTTGTAACTATCGAAATGGTAAAAAAATCACTCATACCCGAAAATACAATCGATGGTTTTGGTCCCGAGATTGAAACCCTTCTATATAGTTCATTAAAAAAATCTCCATTTGACAGATTTCGGTCCGCAAAAGATTTTTTGAAATCAATAGATGATTATATTCTGAAACATGGCTTAACATGCACATCTGAAAAATTTTCTGAATATATAAAAACGATTTTTGAAGAAAAAATTCTTATTTCAGATGAAACAAAAAAATCGCTAAATGACCTAATTGGCGATGAGCGACTGTCTAAAAAGACAGGTCAAACCATGGCCCTAACAAAAGTCTCGAGGATATACCCCCTCAGCTTTTGGAAAAGATACCGCAGATGGCTCGTATTAATTCCCACATACCTTGTTTTGGCCTTTACTTTCATTAGGGGTGACCCAGCGAATACTGAGTTAATTCGAGAGGTTAGGGGTTCTATCGCAATAGACACCTCCCCATCTGATACAAATGGGGAGTTAACACTCAACGGGATAGAATATAAATTCAAAACACCATATGCCCTAAATGATCTGGACGTACGTCAAAAACAATCTGGAATAATTAAAATTAATAGGACGGGTTTCGCTGAGGTTGTTGAAAAAGTATCCTTCGATCAAAGCTCACCAACCTATGCAAAGACATTTAGATTAAAGCCCTCGGGCTTTGGAAAAATAAATATAAATGCAGATCCCTGGGGATATGTATATATTCCAAAACATCTAAATGGTTCGGAAACACCAATAACAGACATGAAAATTAAAGCTGGCGCTTATAATTTAAAAATATTTCACCAACCAACAAACACCTGGTTACAAAAAAGAATTTTTGTAGCAGAAGAAAGGACCCTGAGTTGTTGGGCCGATTTCAACAACAACAAAACAATAACATGTAAATGAAGCCTTTAATAAACTGTTGTATGCTGGGGATATATTTTCTGGAGGCATCATCTCTGCCATTCAACAACTTGGCAACCCAAGGTGTTACATATGTCTCCGGCGGCTTTCTTCTAGATCTGGCTCAAACACAATGATATTTTGACATTATGTCGAAAAATTGACGATTTTCCATCAGCTTTTTATCAAAACTCGAGTAAGTCATTATTTTTCCAGTATATTTTTATAGTTGCATATGGTATGCATCCTGCAGTAACCTTAGTAGTTATCCGGAGGACAAATGAATAGACTGTTTCTCGTTTTCTCCATACTGCTGCTGATTTTGATTTTTCAGATCAATCCTGTCTCGGCAAGTAACAACCAATTTTGCCAGGACTCGGACAACGAAGGAAAGGATCCAACCTCCGGCCCGCTTTACGAACTGTACAAAATAGAAAATCACCACAAGATAGCCGGCGAAATTAAATATACCTGGAAAGGCGAAGAAAAATCTGACTACGATAAGTGTAAAGGGGTCTCTGTTCTAATCGGCCCCGATAAAGGCAGACATTATGTAGTAGAAATGCACTGCGAAGATTTTATACCTCACTGCAGCGATACTGGCAGCAATGAAGATTGCACCCTAGAACCAACAGTTATAATCTCAGATAACTATGCCATGTGTCCATGCAACGCCATCTGTAAAAACGGCGCATGTGTAATCCCTGATGTAGTAAATGGCGACCCTCCACCGCCATGCGGAATAGATGATGGCGGCACAACAGTTTCTACGGACAATTGCAAAGAAGATACAGACGATAATGGCGATTATTTTGTAGGCGGAGTAACTACATACATCCAAGATGGCCAGTGGGTCTCTCCCCTTGCAGATTACTGTTTAAACGATAATATTGTGCTCGAATATTCATGCGACAAAGACGGACTTATTAATAACCAACATGAATGTCCTAATGGCTGTGAAACAATTCCTTACGCGGGCATAACGGATTTTCAGGGAACGGTTGGCCAGTGTTTTATAGAAAAAACCTGCACAGATTTTGATGACTGGGCACCTGTGATTAAGGCGTATGTGCTCGGCGTTGAAGTCGGCTCATACAATACGGAACATTCAATTCCAAGCGGTTCATCACAGACCGGTAAAGATGGCAAAACATATAATGGTTGTGAAGATACGTGCATTGACTCGGATGGAAACCCGGCTAATGAAAGCAACAAGCTCAAAGAATGTCATTGTGACGGCATAGAAGTTTCATCAAATAATTTTACATGCCCCGATTACAGCAATGGATGTATCAACGGCGCATGTTGCTTTAACGCAGAAATTTGTATGGACCTGGATGAGGGCCCAAATAAAAATAAATACGGCAGCACATTTTTTTCCGAAACATGCAACAGCAACATGGGTGATAGCCACTATGATACCTGTGGAGTAGCAGTTTGTTCAAACCTTGACCAAACGGAGGAAATTGAAGATGGCGAACACTACAACTGCCCGAAACATAAAGACAACCTTCATTTCAAAAAAATGGGTAAGATAGGAGACGCTGTTTTTGAATATTATTGTTCAGACTTTAATTCTGATGAAAAAGGCGAAATCCTTTCAAAGTGGATAGCCTGTGACCCGGGCTCTATCTGTATTAAGGGCGAATGTGTGCCCGGCGGGCAGTGTAAAAAGTATGTACCGGGGCAAAGCATGCCACGATATAATATTTCAATCGGGGAAAATGAGCCATTGCCTCAAATGTGCGTTGAGGGGATTCTAATTGATCAAAATGAAAAGGCATCAGAAGGTATTTATTGTAATTCGTGCATCGACACAGATAAAGATGGCATAGAAGAATCTTTTGTAAGTTACAAATGCGGCCGCCCTGAATTTGAAAACGGAGATGTCGTAGCTTTAGAAAATACGTATGTAAAAAAATCTTTAAAAAAATGCCCTGTTTTCAAGGTTTCGAGGAGCAAGGTACAAGGCGGATGCTCAGAAGCATTGAATGGATGCATACCTATTTTGCCGTTAAAAGAAAACACTATGGTACCAAAGAAAAAAATCAAATGGTGGCCATGGAAACAATCTTGAGGATTTATAAATGAAAACAAAAATCAAAATTTTTGTAGTCTTTTTAATTGTCTTACTTTCATCCCCCACTGTACATGCTGCTGGTTTCATGGATACATGGAAATCCATGAAACAGGGGATGATGAAGAAGGTTTTACATTACGGGAAAGCCCGGCCTCAAGTAGCTAAACCGAGCCAAGGCATGCTCGATTTTACAAAGTACGGCTGCTGGGACACCGATGATGAGGGCCTATCCGGCCCATACAAAACCCCCGGCCAAATTCTCTATAAAAAACACCTTGGGGTTGACGATAATGGAGAAGATTTATTTAAAACGGAAGTTGTAACGGAAGTTGTAATAGATAAATGTGATGACGACAATATAATTGAATATCACTGTGACTATTTCAAACAAAATCCTGGTTATTGGAAACAAACTCAACTTAGAAATGCAAAAAAGCAAATATCCACAACCAAGCCCTGCCCAATAAACACAACTTGCAAACAAGGCACATGTCAATTGAATTGCAATGACATAGATGGCGAAAATTTTGAAGTAAAAGCTTACGTTGTGGAATACAAATACGATGGTGAAATGGCCGTTCCAAAATCGCCTGTCTTTGATAAATGTTCACAAAATTCAGGCTGGCTTGAAGAACAGGTTTGTTCATCTGATGGCAAATTGACAACCAAGTTAAAACATTGCAAAGACTTCGGACAAAATCATACCTGCTTTGAGGGGAATTGTGCCGAATGTGAAGGCGAGGATTTGGACCTGGATGGGATAAGCTCCGGTTGTGATAATTGCCTAGATGCAAGCAACTCGGATCAGGCTGACACTGACAACGATGGCATAGGGGATGCGTGTGATAACTGCGCATTCGCCCCAAATATAGGGCAACTAGATGCTGATTTTGACGGAATGGGAGACCTTTGCGACAATTGCCCAAATGGCGATGAAGATTTTGACGGCATCTGTGACATCGATGACAACTGCCCGAGCATTGCAAATAATGATCAGGTCGATCAGGACGGTGACAACATGGGCGCCGCATGTGACCCGTGCGATCTGGAAAACGATAAAGATAATGATTCGATTTGCGATGAAGCAGATAACTGCATTGAAGACGCAAACACCGATCAGTCAGACTCAGATAATGATAAGGTTGGTGACGTTTGCGACTACTGCCCCGGCGATATAGACAGCGATGAGGACGGACTCTGCAACCTTAATGACAATTGTCAATTCGTAACAAACCCGGAACAAGAGGACCCAAACAATAACGGCATAGGAACTGTTTGCGACTGCGACGAAGACGGCGATGGGATATTGGATATTGAAATAACGGATACCACTTTAAAGAACTACATCCATGCTCTATTACTAAAACCCCTCGACCAAGACATAACAACTACCGATGCGCAAAATATAAAGGAAATTGAATTTGTTGGTAACTCAACTGATATGCCGGGCTTAATGAAAGTAAAAAGTTTAAATGGATTACAATGTTTTACAGAATTGACTAAACTTGATTTACCAAGCAATAACATAAGCAATCTTGGACCAATTGCAAACCTGATAAAATTGAAAGAAATAGCTTTGTATGGCAATAAAATAACAGATATAACCGCCTTAAAGGATCTGAGTCAGCTTGAATATGTCAACTTATTTAAAAACAACATATCTAATATAACGGCTTTAGCAAACAAACCTTATTTAACAGATTTGATATTAGCCGGTAATGAAATAGAGAATCTCTATCCACTCGTTAATCTGCCAAGCATCAAAATCCTATATCTCGACAACAACATGATTCAGGATGTGACGCCTATAGCTAATTTTAACTCTTTAACAGACCTAAATTTAACCTCGAACGATATAGGCAATATAGATCCCTTACAACCATTAATTAATCTTCAAGCGCTATTGCTTTCAAATAACAATATTTCCAATATTAATGTTGTAGCAAATTTGACTAATTTGACTAATTTGCAAATGTCTTACAACAAATGCGCGAACGGCAACTGTACTTTAAATCTATCACCTATTTCAAATTTATCAAAGCTCCAAAAATTTTCAGCTGAGTCCAACAACATAAATAATATTGAGCCGTTGTCAAATAAATTGGAATTGGAGGTTCTGATGATTTCCTCAAATCCAATTAGCAATTTCGCCCCTCTTTCAGACGCTACAAAGCTCAAAGGACTGTATATGCAGGATTGCAATGCTTTTGATATTAACTTTTTATCCCAGCTTAAAATGCTTAACAGTTTATATATAGGAAGGAATAACCTACAAGATACCGTGGGTGAAGAACCAATACTTCAACCCCTGGCTCAGCTTCCAGAACTTCGCACCATTTCTCTATTTGGCGGATTGCCTCCTTCTATGGATAATAAAATTTATTATTTAGATCCACTACAAACACTGCAAAAATTACAATACATAGAATTCTTCGTTTCATATTTGAAACCGCCTTATCTTCAGCCGCTTATAGACAATACAGATTTCGCAACCTATGTCCCCGGACCCTGTATGCATGTGTTATTACTGGAAGCAACCCATTACATCGAAGAAATCGAGGGGATTAATGCAGAAATAATTAAAGCCCAAGCCAAGGAACTCTGCTCTTCAGGCGTTTTTGTGAGTGGCGAATGGTGCGCAGATTAAACACCACCCTAACTCTAGTCATCATTGCGAACGAATAAGGCGGGCATGGCAAGTTTCTGTAAATATTTGAATTCAGGAGATCGCAGCGTCCCCGACACCGTACGGTGCACGGGTCCTCGCGATGACAAAAGGCAGTTATTTAGCTAAAAATGCAGCACGACTTTTCCAGAATTTCCGGCGCGCATGGTCTCCATCGCTTCAAAGAATTCATCGAATTTGAAGTGATGAGTTATGATCTTTTTCATATCTTCCCGGATGCCAGGATTTTTTAGAAGCCCCTTCATACGATACCAGTCTTCAAACATCCTACGACCATTAATTCCCTTCATGGTTGCGTATTTAAAGACAATCTTCTTGGATACATCCAAGGTCATGGTATCGGCATAGACCCCTAAAAGGATTATTTCGCCACCGGTTCTTAGAAGATCCAATCCTTGATCAATGGCCCTGACATTCCCCGACATCTCTAAGACAACATCGGCGCCCTTGCCGCCAGTCATCTCAAGGACCTCTTTCTGAACATCATCAGCGGCCTTAAAAACTCTATCGGCGCCCAAGTCCTCTGCCATTTTTAAACGGTATTCATTGCGACGGCCAACGGCAAAGACTTGTGCCGCTCCGATATGCTTACATATTGAAATACACATCGCGCCGATTGGACCAACGCCCATTATGACAACATCCTTGGCCACAACATCCGTTGCAAAGATAGAGTGAACTGCATTACCTAATGGATCTTGGATCGAACACATCTCTGGGGAAGCATCCGGATCATTGTGCCAAACGTTCATGGCCGGAATACATGCATATTCCGCAAATATTCCCGGCACATCAACGCCAAAGATCTTTGTGTTCCGGCAAACATGCGCCAGGCCCGTTCTGCACTGCAAACAATGCCCGCACGCAATGTGACATTCGCCGGAGACATAATCACCAGCCTTCACAAAATCAACATTGCCTCCAACCTCTACAACCTTCCCCGCAAATTCATGACCATAAAGGAGTGGCGGTTTGATCCTGCCCTGGGCCCAGGCATCCCAGTTAAAGATGTGAACATCCGTACCACAGATTGATGCAACCTGATTTTTTATTAACACATCATTGGGACCCGGTTTTGGAATATCGACTTCCATTATCTCCGAACCATTTTTTTCCGGTCTTACCTT
>CAZHVX010000012.1:0-22872 GCA_964536295.1 uncultured Pseudomonadota bacterium | reverse complement strand
GGTCTCTTTTGACCCATAAAATTTCTGACGTATTGCGATTTTTTATCCGCCAAAGCTTTATTTTACCAATAATATCAACATATTATGTTTTGGTGCCTTTTGGCACATATATTGAACTAACTAGCTGTGGAAGGTGATTTTAATGGCAACCAGGACACTAAATTATACCGAACCTCGAATCCTCATAGTTGAGGATGACCCCACCTTTTTAAGGGTCTGGGAAAGGATCTTTAAGGGGCTAGGCATCAAAAACTACTGGCTCACAAATGATCCTGACCATGCAAAAAGGATATTGAGAAAGGACAATGTCGATTTAATCATTAGTGATATTCTTCTACCAAAGATCAGTGGATACGATATGGCAAAATGGGCACGCAGCATTCAACCCGAAATAAACGTCTTACTTACCACGGCATTTAATCCAAATCTTTCTAGATTTCATTTAGAGGAGAGTGAGTTTCACATACTCCACAAACCATTCAACAGCGTCACAAAGATTCAAAAACTTGTAATGCATTTAGCTCTACATGAGGATGCGTTCAAAGATGCAGATGAAAGCTCATTTGCTGAGAATGAAGACTATCCATCCGTAACAGAGTGGAATTTGTAAACCAATGTACAAATCACAATAAACAATTTCCAAACAATGCACAATACACAACATACAATCAGAATTGCAAATTGTGTATTGTAAATTGCTTGTTAATTGGATTTTGTAGATTGTATATTTAAAGAAGTTCTAGATTTGCATATTTAACCAGAAGCTTTTTAACATTACCGCTTTGGAAGTAAACCGTAACCTTGGGCCCTTCGTGAGATTCCTCATGACGTTTGATCGTACCGACACCAAACTTCTGATGTTTAACCTTACGGCCGATGAAATACTCGCCATGTTTTTCACAATCGGATCTTTGATCAAAATCAAAATCGACTGATGCAGATTTTCCTATCTCCGGCCTAAACAACGGTTTAACCTTGGGCATCATGTTTTTTCTTACAATATATTCTGATGGAATATCGTCGATAAAACGCGATGGTAAATTACATTGCTCCGATCCGTAAACGGCACGCCTCCACGCATTGCACATATATAGTTTTTCCATCGCCCGCGTCATTCCAACATAACAAAGTCTTCGTTCTTCTTCTAACTCATCTTCATTGTCCATTGATCGGCTATGCGGAAACAACCCCTCCTCCATGCCAACCATGAACACGATAGGAAATTCCAACCCCTTTGCCAGATGCAGTGTCATCATGGGTATCTGACCAAGTGAAGGGTCAAAGCCATCAATGCCTGATACAAGTGAAACCTGATCCAGAAAGGTTCGCAGCTGATCTTTTTCTTCACCCAATCCCTTGGCAAACTCCTCTCCTGAAGCGATCAATTCATTTAGGTTATCAATTCTATCCTGAGCCTCATGAGAATTTTGCAATTTCAAATTACTGACATAACCACTTTTGTCAATAACCGCTTTAATGATTGAAGGTAACGTTTCCGTTCCCAATAAGTTTCTGAGCTCGCAAACCAATTTCACAAATGATTCCAATTTTTTTATCGTCCCGAAATTAAATATTCTTTGTTTGGCACTCTCTTCTATTGCACTATATAGGCTGATGTTATATTGAGAGGCCACGGATTCTAATTTGGATATTGTAGTATTGCCGATACCGCGCACAGGCTTGTTAATAATTCTTTTTAAACTTACAGAATCATGTGGTGATGTCAAAAACTTCAGGTACGCCAAGATATCCTTAACCTCCATCCGTTCATAAAATCTCAAGCCACCATATATGACATAGGGAATATTAATACCTGTAAAAACATCCTCAAAGGCCCTAGATTGCGCATTGGTTCTATAAAATATAGCTATGTTCCTGTAGGAATACCCCTGACCCCTAAGCCTTACGATTTCATCGGCCACGAACCTAGCCTCATCCTTACCGGTCATTGAGGAAACATAAGATATTTTTTCCCCATCTCCATTCTCGGTCCAAAGTTCCTTATCTTTGCGACTTTTATTGCGGACAATAATTGCATTTGAAGCAGAAAGAATTGTTTTCGTTGATCTATAATTTTGCTCCAACTTAATTAGCGTTGAATCAGAAAAATCGCGTTCATAATTTAATATATTATTAATATCCGCACCGCGCCATCCATAAATAGACTGATCAGGATCACCAACCGCAAAAACATTTCTACAAACCTTTGACAGAATAGAGATTAATTTATATTGAGCATGGTTTGTATCCTGATACTCATCAACTAAAATATACTTAAATTGTTTTTGATATCGCGCCAATGCATCCGGATTTTTTTCGAACAACCGTACGGCATTATAAATCAAGTCCCCAAAATCCATAGCCTGATTGGTTTTAAGCTTTTCCTCGTAAAGTTTATAAACCTGGGCCACTTTTTGTCCGTAAAAATGATCCTGTTTTGCAAGATAGGCATCCGGATCCAAAAGTGAATCTTTCGCCCTTGATATATGATTAACAACCGATGCTGGAGTAATTTTTTTCTCATCTAAATTAAGTTCTCTGAGACATTCCTTCACCAATGAAGTTTGGTCTCCGTCATCATAGATATTAAAATCGTTACTAAAGCCCAAAAAATTGGCATGACGCCTTAGTATCCTTAATGAAATTGAGTGAAAGGTTGATATCCACAAAGATCTTGGATCAGCACCGACAAGACGTTGGACACGATCCTTCATCTCCTGCGCTGCCTTATTTGTAAAAGTAACGGCCAAAATTTCATCGGGCCTTATGCCTTTTTCCTGGATAAGATACGCAATACGATAGGTTAAAACCCTGGTTTTACCTGAGCCAGCGCCGGCAAGGACCAACAATGGACCATCACCAAATTTTACAGCTTCGAGTTGTTTGTTGTTTAATGTCATGTAAAAAAATAAGTCATTCTGAGTCAATCGTTCTTTGAATGCCTGACGAAGGATCCAGTGGTATTAACTGGATCCTTCGTTTCACTCAGGATGACAATTTGTTTTATTCCCAAACATTTTCTTCTCTAACCCAGGCAGGTTTATCATCGATATCTACACCAGCCTCCAGCTTGGCTTTTAAAAGTGCCTTATTAAAACCCGAGATTATATCTCTTCTTGAAATCATACCTATCACGATATCTGGCTGATATGGATCAACTACAGGAACACTTTCTATATCCCTTGTGCCGATTTTCCAAAGTGCCGTTTCCAAATCGTCATTTGGAAAGACCTTCACAATGTCCTTTGATGCCAGCTCCCCAACGACTAGAACCTTATCAAGTCCCTCTTCAAAAACAACCTCTTGATAATTCTGAAATGACAGGAGACCCATCATTGTCCTATCCTTATCCAATACAGGAAAGACGGGCTGTTTGGCGTATGGAAGCATTTTTAAAAATTCCTTATATGGCATAGATGCGCTAATAGTTCTAAATTTGGTTTGCACCACATCCCTAACAAATAAAGTTTGTAACAAGAACTTTTGTTCCTGGCCAACCTTAATTCCCTTGCGTGTCAATTTTATGGTATAAATTGAATCCTTCATTACCTGTGCAACAAGGATGCAACTTATTGTACAGGAAATCATGAGAGGTAATATAATAGGATACTTGTCGGTAATTTCAAAAATAATCAAGATTGCCGTCAGTGGCGCGTGTGTAACGCCGGCAACAAGTGCACCCATCCCCACCAGTGCATACGAGGCGGGAGTTGCTGTAACATTTGGAAAAAAGATATTTATGAAGTTTCCAAAAGCGGCACCCGTTGCAGCTCCAATGAAAAGCGCAGGCGCAAATATACCCCCAGATCCACCGGAGCCAAGGGTTAATGATGTAGCAATTATTTTAAGAAAAATCAGGCCGAATATTATCCACGCAAAAATATTCCCCTCAATTATGGTGTTTATTGCCGAATAGTTGGCATTACCAAATAATTGTGGAAATTTCACACAGATTAAACCGAGCAACAGCCCGCCAATTGCCGGCTTCAACATCTCAGGAAATTTCCACCGATCAAAGGTATCTTCAAATAATGTCAGCGTCTTTATATATATAATGGATATGACTCCGGCAAAAACGCCCAAAAGCATATACATTGGAATTTCCCATGCACTGACCATTGAATAGTGAAAGGCCGGATTATGCAAAACCGGCATCTCACTTACATCTACCAAAAAATGTTTTGCAATAACCGTTGCAACGACGGATGCGATCATAATGGGAGCAAAGTTTTTGATTCTAAAATCCCCCAAAACCACTTCTAAGGCAAACAACGCGCCAGCAATCGGCGCATCAAATGTAGCAGCGATACCAGCGCCGGCGCCGCAGGCAACAAGATTTCGCGTTCTAATTGTTTTCAGTTTAAAGATTTTGGCAATTGTCGAGCCGAACACAGCGCCAATCTGTGCAATCGGGCCTTCACGACCGGTAGAGCCCCCGGTACCTATTGTAACCGCGCTGGCAATAAATTTTGCAATACCGGAGCGGATACGCATACGGCCATTATGAACAGCAACTGCCTCCATAATTGCCGGAACACCATGTCCCTTTGCTTCTCTTGCCATGAAATAGATAATCGGACCAACAACTAATCCGCCAATGGCTGGAATTAATATTTTCCAATAAATTGGTATTTCGGAGACACGTTCAAGGAACGAATGGCTTTCGCCGAAACCAATCTTGGAAACAACGCTAATGCTCATTCTAAATGCAACGGCACCAAAACCAGCAACAATACCTACAATTGTGCCATACACAATCATCTGCGTTTGTTCATCCAGGCGAATCTTTTTGAATAGTTTAAGTAGGGTAATCATTATTCAACTGTCACACTCTTAGCCAGGTTTCTTGGCTGATCGACATCAGTTCCCTTATGGTCTGCTATATAGTACGCTAAAAGCTGAAGTGGTAAAATATTTAATACCGGACTTAGGTACCAACTTGTTCTAGGGACCGCGAACACTGCATCAGAGTTCTGAGGTACCAACCGATCATTAACGCTACTAATCCCGATTATCTTTGCACCACGAGCCTTCACCTCTTCAATATTACTCAATACCTTATCGTAATGTTCATCCTTAGGTGCAATTGCAACCACTGGAACATTATTATCGACTAGTGCAATCGGCCCATGTTTTAATTCCCCTGCGGCAAACCCCTCCGCATCCACATATGATATTTCCTTTAACTTTAAGGCGCCTTCCAATGCAACTGGGAAACTTATACCCCTGGCAATATACAAAAACAATGGAGCATCAACAAATCTTTCTGCGATTTCTTTCATCGAATCACATCTTTTTAACATTCTATTCATTTGGTTCGGAATCTGTAAAACTTCGTCAATCCTCTCACGAACAAAATCAGCAGTTACTTTATTCAGTTCCCTGCCAAGATATAGCGCCAAAAGAAATAGAACCACCAGCTGAGCACTAAAGGCCTTTGTAGATGCAACGCCAATCTCCGGGCCTGCGTGTGTATAAAGGGTTGAGTCTGACAATCTCGGAATCGAGCTGTCTACTACATTACAAATAGAAACTATCGTTGCCCCCATTTCTTTCGCAAGTTTAACGGAGGCAATCGTGTCTGCCGTTTCTCCAGATTGAGAGATAGGAATAACAATCGTATTTTCGTCAATGATTGGATTTCTGTATCTAAACTCAGATGCAAACTCTACCATCACCGGAATTCTGGTTATTGATTCGATCATATATCTTCCAACCATTCCGGCATGGTATGATGTTCCACACGCAACGATGAAAATTTTATTAAATAGAAATTTGCCTTCCTTAAAAAATTTCTCCATCTCTGGCAAATCAATCCTACCCTCTGAATGATTTAAACGTCCACCTACAACATCTTCCATAATCTTTGGTTGTTCAAAGATCTCCTTCAACATGAAATGCTTATAACCACCTTTTTCTGCCTGCAAAGAGTTCCACGCAATAGTTCTTGGGGTTTTCTTCACCTCTTTTCCCTCTTCATTAAACAACTCAACTCGATCACGATAAACGACACCATATTCACCATCCTCAAAAAATGCAATGCTTCTGGTGTATGGCAAAACTGCGGGTATGTCGGAGGCAACAAAATTTTCCTTATCACCATAACCTATGATTAGTGGTGAACCTTGCTTTGCAACATAGAGACGATCCGGTTCTTTTTCATTAATCATTACTATCGAATATGAACCCTTTAGTTTTAAAATCGTCTTTCTAAACGCCTTTAAGATATCGCCATTTTTTAAATTTTGTTGAATTAAGTGACAGATAATTTCCGTATCCGTTTCAGATGAAAAATTATGCCCCTTACCAATTAAAAATTTTCTAAGTTCGGTGTGATTTTCAATGATTCCATTATGGACAACTACGATATCTCCCGCCCTGTGGGGATGGGCATTTATTTCTGATGGACGCCCATGCGTGGCCCACCTAGTATGGCCAATTCCCATAACGCCCTGCGGCCAATCTTCATTGACGATATCAACCAAGCGACCAAGTTTACCCTCGGTTCTTTTGATTGTGATACCCTCACCATTCATAACGGCAACACCGGCAGAATCGTAGCCACGATACTCCAAACGCTTCAACCCATCGATCAATATCGATGTTGCGCCTTTATCTCCAATATATCCAACTATTCCACACATATGATCGTTTAGTCCGTTTTGTTCGTTTGGTTCGTTTGGTTCGTTTTGTTCGTTTGGTTCGTTAAGTTTATCCTTACGAACTAAACGAGCTTAACGAGCTTAACGAGCTCAACTATTTTTTTTAGGTTTCCAATTTTTCTTATTAATCTGTTTTTCCCTTGCAATGCCAAGTGCATCCGCGGGGACATCATCGGTAATGGTAGAACCTGCGGCAATTGTAGCGCCGCGCCCCACCTTAACCGGAGCAACAAACTGAACATCGCTACCTATAAAAACATCATCCCCAATGATTGTTTTATGCTTGGCCCTGCCATCGTAATTACATGTGATTGTCCCGCATCCAACATTTGTCTTTTTTCCAATAACCGAATCGCCAATATAGGTTAAATGGTTTGCCTTAACACCCTCTTTTAGGTGACTCTTTTTTATCTCGACAAAATTGCCAACCTTAACTTTTTGATCTAATTGTGCGCCTGGCCTTAACCTTGAAAAAGGACCGATCTCCGATCCGCTTTTGACCGAACAATTTTCCAGAACACTATATGGTTTCAACAAAACGCTATCACCAATGGTTGAATTGATAATTACGGAACCAATCCCTATCTTACAATGCTTGCCAATCTTGGTAGTTCCTTCCAAGAAAACATTTGGATGAATGACAGAATCATTTCCAACCTGAACAGCCGAATCAACAAAACAGCTTTCAGGATCTATAACACTAACCCCATTTGACATTAATGAATTTAAAATTCTTAAACGAATCAATTTTGATATCTTAGCAAAATCCTGGCGGGTATTCACACCTAGGGCCTCGGTCTCTGATTCAGCAAACACCGACACCATAGGCTGTCCCTGCTTTAAACAAAGCTTAACCAAGTCCGTTAAATAATACTCACCCTGTACGTTATTCGTTTTGATTAAATTTATGTTCTTGAATAACCAATCCGCATCAAAGCAATACAGCCCTGCGTTCATTTCTTTTATCAACTTTTCATTTTCCGATGCATCATTTTCTTCAACAATTTTTACCAATTTACCATCGAGGTCCCTGATTATTCTTCCATAATTATATGGATCCGCAACAACCGCCGTTACCAATCCCATCGGAGCATTTTTCCTTTTTGTTAACTCAACAAGATTCTTAATTGTTTGAACGTTTGCCAATGGAACGTCACCATTCAGAACGACAACATAACCCTTAAATCCCTTTAAAAAATTTTTTGCAGCGGCAACAGCATGAGCCGTTCCAAGCGCCTCGTGCTGAATTGCAATTTTTACATTAAATTGTTTTACATGCGCCTGAACATCCTTTGCGTTCTTATTTAGAACCGCAACTATATTAGAGGCCTTTAGTTGTTTGGCTGTTTCTATGGAATAATTAAGTAAGGGTTTGCCTGCAATTTCATGAAGCAGTTTATTCTTTGATGACTTAAAACGCGTAGAAGCCCCCGCTGCTAATATAACAACAGCCAAATTATTCATAGCTACTCCAATTTGAATTAAATCAATAAGTTGGGGAGTTATATACCTGACGACCCCATGCGTCAAGACTATTGCGAGTTGAGGGATAAGTTGTTGATTTGAAAGGAATTAACGAAAACGAAGCTGGTTTATCGGTTTCGAAACTCGACCGCGGGACTATACGTCATTCTGAACGTAGTGAAAAATCCAGTGAGTAGCCAATGTACACGCTGGATTCTTCAGCCGCTTACGCGTCTTCAGAATGACAAACAAGTGTTCCAGCATCAACAAACGATAAACGTAAAACGAAGTTATTTTTTTCTTCCTTTGTGCCAAGGATCACGGTCCTCTCTCCGCCCTGGAAGCTCGCCCTTAACTTTGATAGCAACTCTCAGTGTTTCGACAGCTGCCGGTGCACGTCTTGCAACAAAATCCCTTCCGAAAAATTGATCAAGTTGTTGCCTTAACAGCGGATTCCTGTTTTCAAGGGCATCTGCTATGTTTTGAAGTGTCAGTGAAGCAGGAACCCCTTCGATCCCTTTCAACAGATCCAATGCGCGTTGATGTTCGGCAGGGTCCATGCTTCTAAGTAATTCAAAGAAGCGATGACCAAGTTGCCCTTGTGCAGCGAGAACCGTAAATTTATCCACCAAACGGGCACCCGTCTGTTCCGGTTCACCTGCAATTTGCACCTCTGCCCTTCCCGGTTCCTCTGGTCTTGGCCCCGCAACCTCAACTACCGCAACGGGCCCTTTTCCCGAAGGCGATGTTCCCATTCCGTTCCATTCGACAACACGTATGGTACCTTTAGCTATTGCATTTTTTATCACCTGTGCAAGAACGGGATCTTCTCCACGTAGCGCAGCGGCAAGCTCATCCTCTCTATGATGTTTAAATAGAGGTTCCGTTGCCAAATAGGCCGCGCCTATCTCGGGGTTTTCTGCAAGTGCATCGAAAAATCCTGGATTAGCTGCTGCCTCGACAACAAGTTCAACCGGCTCTGATGGATCTGTTAATGTTGGCCCTATTTCAAATACGGGTATTCGGCCATCAGTAAGCGCCTCTTTAATTAACACTTCTACAATAGAATCTTCCCCACTTAGACCGGCAGCAAGTTCACCTTCTGTAAGATGATCAAAGGCACCAGTTGCTTTTAAAGACTTTGCACTTTCATTAGGATCTGCTGCAAGCGCGGCAAAGTAACTCTCCATCCGATCAATTACCATCGTGGGACCTTTTTCGCCGAGTATAATAACATCTTTCATATCAAGCCCCGAAACTTGGCCTTCAATCATTGCACTAACGATTACATCTCTAAGATCTGGTCTTCTACCATCCATGACATCCACCAAATCTGAAAATTGAAGTCCATCCATCCCAGGTATCTCTTTGAACCTTGCTACCAGCTCCACTTGATCCACAGGATCAGAACTTGCTCCATCTATTAGGATATCTAAAAAATCTCTAGCCTTTGCAAAGACATGAGCATCATTTGCAGCTTTCCCAGTGCCAAGCCAATCGACTCTGTCGAGTTCAAATCCTGGAATATTTGTCGTGCGTAGTGCCACTGCAAGTTTCGTTCTCCCCTCTGTGTTGGTTCCATCCAACAGGCCCTTTATTCCTTCGTTCGTAATATCTTCGAATCCTGGAATTGCCCTAATCGATTCAGCAAAGCGCTCGGATCCTAGTTCCTTTGAAAATGTTTGTAACCATCCATCCAGAGGAGCAACCTGTGTTGGATCAAAGATTTCAGCGGAGGGTTTTGTATCAAGTGTAGAAAAGACACTTGGGATCTCCGGATGTGGAAACATTCTCATCGCCAGGCTTCTTGCCTTGTTCATTCCATCAACCTCGCCAATTTTTGTACAGAGCGCATATCCACGCAATGCAAGCCTCATAGCCTCTTTATGGTTCCCTTCACGATATTGAAAACCTGCTTCACCAATTGTTTTCCTGGCCTCCCTAGCTATCTTACGCGCCTCTCTCCCCGTTGAGATTTTGGTTAGCGCCGGATCAAATTCTTCCTGGATTCTAAAAAGGGCATCAAAGATCTTGCCGGCGGTATCCATATTGTAATCTTTAGCCTTTTTCAACTCTGCAAAATCAAGTTCCATCTCTGCGCGGATCCTGGCAACTTCATTCTTCTTTATCTTCTTCATAATGCGCCAGTATGCAACGCTGTCTTTTTCGATATGATCAAGTGCCATTCTGTAATGACTATCGGCATAGTTGAAGGAATGACCACTATCAAGTCTGCGTATTCTGGGAGCCGAGCCCGCTTGGATATCCGCCATCTTTTCAAGGATATCGGCCCGGTCGATCTGGGCACCATGTTCCCCACGCAATTCCAATATTCGCATATATTGAAAAATTACATTCCCCGTTCCACCGAACGATGTCAATTTTTCAGCCACATATTTACGAATGCGAACCGCCTCGTCATACATCCCAAGTTTTTCAAACTCTTTTATCGCATCTTCGAATTTTCGCTCACCCATTTCGATTGTTAGCTGATCCGGTATCTTTGTTACTTCAGTGACAGTAATATGGCTCACGGCAATTCCACTGGATCCTGCAATCCATATCTTCCTGGCGTGGGCCTCCAATTGAAGTGCTTCCTTCACGCTGTATGCCCTAAGGGATGCCTTCACCTCCCCGGGTGTTTGATTTGCTATATCACTTAAGGCATCTGACTTGGCATGACGGGCCGCGCTCTCTGCTGATGCGGCATCGGAACTCTGAGGAGACATCTCTCTCCACATCTTCGCACGCGCAATTGCAGCATCCGATGCGCGAGCAGTACCTTCAACGAGGGGCTTTCTTTTCTCTTCGGGACTTCTCCTTGCAAGCACACCCCTGATCTTTCCGATACTTGCCAGCGCATTAACCTGCCCCTTTAGATAACCCGTTTCGATGTAGATCTTTAGAGCTTTGTATGCTTGTTCAAGGGCATTTTCATAATTTCCATCCATCATACGATGTCCAACATATACCATCCTCATATCCGCCCTGTCCAATGCGGACATCCCCCTGAAGGAATACTCAAACTCACTCCCCGCACGCGCAGGTACAGAATCAACAAGTCCAATCAACGCATCGATCGCACGGTTATAGTCCAGCATCTTGACAGAAGTTTTTTCCATCAACTTTAAGGCCTTATATTGGAGTTCATTCGCGCTTGCCTTGCCGGCAGCATCGGCTGCCTTTGCGGCATAATCATAGGTTTTAATAGGATCATCGGAATATTGTTCCGCTGCAAAGAGTAGAACACGTGCCTGATCTTTACCAAGTTCAAGTTCTTCATATTGCTTGACTGCTGCATCAATTAGCAAAGGGAAATCTTTTTTCTGCTCTCCAACCAACTCATTTGGAAATGGCGCATTTTTCAGGGTGCCATATGCTAAATTCTCTGCACTCAGTGCATCTTTATATCTTCTCAGAAAACCACCACGCATAACTGATCCGATAAGTGGTAGAATGCTGTCACGCCCTCTCGCATACTCTGTCCCGGCGTCTCCATCTTCATAATGAAATTTATTAAAGACATTTAGTTCATGTTCAATCATTGCAATTAACTGCTCGCGTCCTGCTTGCGTATTCAAATCTGTTTTTTGTTGTGCCAAGCGCACTGTTTCGAGTGCCGCTTTCAAAAAATCAAGATATTTTGGATCACCTTCTGTTACCGACTCGGCTAATTGCAAGTAAACCTTAGATTGACCAAAATGATCACCAGCTACCACGAATCTCTCAAGGGAATTTTCAACAAGACTTCGGAAAGCCTCACCCCCTCTTATTCTACCGCTATTCACTGCATCATCGAAGTTCCTTTGCGCTACATTTACCGCTCGATCCCGATCCACATCCGGATCACTATATTCCGGATCAAGTTCGATAACGCGCATATATAGCGCGGCTTTTTGCATGGAATCCTTTGTCATATCCGCAAGTTTTTTTGTCAGACGCGCCTCAAGTTTTTGATCCCCAACAGCCCTTGCGTTATCAATAGAGGATTGGTAACTAACAGCGGCCTCATCAAATTTCATAAGGCGTCTGTTTATATCACCCTTCAACTCCGAAACGCGTGCGGCATCTTTATGTAATTCAAGTTCTGCAAATAATTTGTGTGATTCGCGAATCAAGTTCCGTATATTTGTAAGCCTTGCGGGATCTACATCATGTCTAGCGGGAATATGTTCACCAACCCTTTCAAATGATTCCCATAGATCACGCGCCTCGATTTCCTTATCCATAGCCGCAAAACGCTTTTTGTTATTCATGAATTTTCCGTAATATTCTTGGGCCTCTTCTCCACGCTCCACCTCTTTCAACATATCAACGAGTAATAGCGTTGATTCTGCCCTTAACCCTAAGGGACCTTTATCGGCAGAATCCTGTGGCTCAAGTACCGCAATCTCCGCATCAAGAAGCTTTAACCGTGCAATCGCCTCATTCAAACTTAAACTATCCCATCCACTAAGGGATTCACTATATGCCCTGATATTTTTTACGCGCGCCTCAAGTTCCTTGTATCGATTTTCCGCTTTGCTAAAATATCTCTCTGCGCTCCTACTTGCTTCAAGCGCGCCCTCAAATTTTTCGCCTTCTATCAATGAATCCGCTCTCCAAAGGTAATATACACCCAATAAATTATTTGCGACACGCCCAGCTGCTTTGAATGGAGATCCCAAAAATCCAGCAACCATCGCCGCACCCAAAACTTGTGTGAGTTCATCATCATCAAATGAAAGACTTATATCTTTATTTTCTGCTGTGACTTGTGCGCTAGGACTTTTGGATCCTGCTACCTCAACCGTTGGAACATATGTATCCATCGGGGTGTTTACATTCACATCACCCGCAATTTCATTGTTGGGTAAATGTAATAAATGTGTTTGATCGTTAAGACCTGATAAGAGTGTTTGGACCTCGAAACCCATCGCTACCTCCATTGTTATTTGAAACACCTGCCCGCCATCATATTTCTTTTTAGGATGGCAGGCGGGGGATGAACGCTCCAGCCCGCCTTCATATTTCTTGTATGATGGCTGGCGGGGATTAACACAGATGTTTTCTTGGTTGAATTGTGGTGCAGTTCTAAAAATTCAAAAACCCTAAATTTATCAGCGTTAATCTGTGTTTATCCTGTTTCATTTAATTCTATCTTTAAGTCTAATAATATACAGGGCGGATAAAGTCAAATAATAAGCGATATATGCGACGTTTTTTGTTCATAGGGGCTAATCGGTGTAACCTATTGATAATATTGATTAATTTGCGATATAATCCTCTTTTGTCAACATAAATTCATTTTTTCCTAGAGTAGTGAAATGTCATCCCTGCGTAGGCAGGGATCCAGCCTAAATACATTTAAACTGGATTCCCGCCGGAGTTTACCCTCGCGCAGGCGGGGGCGGGAATGACACCATTACCTGCAATGACAAATAAATATTGCTTGCAAAGATTTGGACACACGTGTTATTGCACCTCCCTATACATAATGTCATCCTGAGTGAAACGAAGGATCCAGTGAATTTAGCTGGATTCTTCGCTACGCTCAGAATGACAAAAAATATATGACGAAAAAAATTACAATATTGTTTATCATCCTAACATTTATATATGGGTGTGCTTCGACAACCAAAAGATCAACTGAGATCCCATCACATAAGTGGCGAACCAAGAGGATCGTCCAGGAGATAAAAACCAACGTGGATCAGATCGACAAGACCGATTCGCGAAAGGATAAAATCTTTTTGGCAAAGCAAAGCCACGAACTTGCCGAAGAGTGTGTGATGAAGGATCCTGAAGAGGCTGCCTGTTATTACTGGCGCGCAGTTTCAACTGGGCTTTATTATCAAAGCAAGGTCGTTGGATATCAGGAGGGTATCAAATCAATCGTCAGCGATTGTTTGAAGTCCATCAAACTTGATCCATCATATGAACATGGCGGAGCATACAGAATTCTGGGCAAACTCTACACTGAGCTTCCGGCATTTGCCATCAGGCCGAATAGCGTTACGCGCGATCTGGATCTTGCTGAAAAATATTTATCCACAGCAACGCATATTGCACCACAATATCCAGAGAACAGAATATTCTTAACAGAAACATTGCTCGTTTCAGAAAAAATAGAACAAGCCCGTCAGGAACTGGAAACTACTGAGATTATTATTCCACAGTGGAACGGACATAAAGATTTTAACAACTGGAAATTGGCAATCAAACAACTTGAAAAAAAGATTAAGAAAAATAAATGACATTTAGACCCGCCTACGCTTAAAGCTTCGGCGGGTTCTCGACACCGCAGATGATTTTTCTTTTAAGAAAAATCATGCGGATGTCGGAAGGAGGAAACATGGCAAGTATCAACAAGGTCATCCTGGTAGGAAACTTGGGAGCAGATCCAGAAAAAAGGTACACAGGAAGCGGTGCCGCCGTCACAACGATGAACATTGCAACAACGGATGTGTGGAATGACAAGGGTGGTGAACGTCAGGAAAAAACCGAATGGCACAGAATCGTTGTTTGGGGAAAACAGGCGGAGACATGCGCCGAATACCTTGCTAAAGGTCGTCAGGTTTATGTTGAAGGAAGACTTCAGACAAGACAGTGGGAAGATAAAGAAGGTAACAAACGCTACACAACAGAGATAGTTGCTCAGACTGTTAAGTTTTTAGGCTCGGCACCTGGCAAGGGTGAAACGACATCCATTCCAGCTGGTGCAATGGCTGATACAAATCCAGGGTTTGAAGCCGATTCGGATATCCCATTCTAATAAACGCTGATTAACGCTGATTTGAAAGCGGATCTACGCAGATTCTTCTGGGTAGATCCGCTTTTTTATTGAATGTTGTCATTCTGAGCAAAGCGAAGAATCCCCATTGAGCGATCTGGATCCTTCACTTCGTTCAGGATGACACATAAAATTTAAATTTTTATTTTCGAGTTTTAAATTTCATTCCAATGCTTGCAAAGAGAGTGAAATCAATAGATGGTCCCTCTGGATTGATATCTTCCTGAAAACCAAATTGCCAGATAAAATCATTTTCAAAGATCAGCCCCTTCTGCTCACCACGGATTCCGATATTCAGATCAAGTGGGATAGCATCCAGCTTGTTCGTATTGGTTTTATGAAAAAGCGGGGTTGAACCCAAGATCTGAGTAACAAGCGACCAGTTATCCAGTAGCGTAAATTCAAGTGCAACCATCCACGACAACATACTTGTATAATGATAATCCTCCAGGTCGTCGTGAATACCGGTAACAAATGGCCCCGCATTCAGATATCCATGCAAACGTTTGTAGGATTTTTCAAGGGCAAGAGCTAACCCATATCCAGGATAACCACTCCCTAAACCCTGGCTATCCTGCCCAGTTGGAAGTTTAAAGTAAAATGTATAGGCCACCGCAGGAGCGCGTTTCCCTTCATCATATAAATGGTGTTTGAAGCGAAAGGTAATATCACCCAAATTAAAATCTTCCTGATTGATCTGATAAATCGTATTGCCAGCAGTTTCACTTAATCGATAATTAAAATCTCCGTTAGCAACCCATTGTCTGCCGCCGTTTGGAAAACCAAACGCGTTATGATAATCTTGGACAAACTCATCTAAAAAGCCGCCCTCAAGATGCAAAAATGGAATTTCAATTCCAACCTCAAAGTTTTTTCCTAATCCATAACTTGCATCGATTCCGATACGCCACAATTCCATATCGGCTATCCAGTCGTGAGTATTTGACACTGTCCTCTCGTAGATATTGGAATACGCAGAATCTATGCGCACCTCCATCTGATTTTTTTCTAAAACCCTTGTATCATCGGGGACGAGATTGACAAATTGTAGATAAAGGGGACTTTGGTTTCTGCAGTTCAGCGGACCAAATGATGGATACTCCTTCGCCTCCGCCACCGTTGCGGTTGTAATTATCAATATCGTTAATATAAAAATTTTGTATGTCATTACCAGCTGACACCCATTTTCTTCTTCTTTAAAAAAGAACCGGGTGGGTGGCGAAAGTGTCACAAATTAGCTCACTTACGCCACCCATTTAGGTATCCACTAACATTTTTTATCAATAATAACAACCACTTTTATCGCCGGAACTTATGGCACAGCACTTGCTGATATCTGAAAACATGTTGGCAAAGATTTTATCAGCAAGTTTGATGGGGATCGACGCCTTTCCGGTTAGGGTAGAGGTTGATTTGTCGCGCGGGTGGATTCCGTCATGGCATATGGTTGGCCTACCAGAAACAATGGTTAAGGAGAGTCGCGAAAGGGTCTTGTCCGCTATTCAAAACTCCGGTTTTGAAAGACCAAAGAGTAAAAAAATCACGGTAAACCTGGCACCTGCCAATACAAAAAAATCGGGAAACTACTTTGATCTTCCAATAGCTATTGGAATACTGATTGCTAGTGAACAGTGCGGGCCAATAAATGATTATATTATATTTGGCGAACTATCACTTGCCGGAAAACTTCTTCCGGTACCGGGAGCATTATCCTTGGCCATTTTGGCAAAAAATAAAAAACTTAAAGGAATTGTCTGCCCAGCATCGAATTATAACCAGATCAAAATTGTCGAAGGAATTGAAATAATTCCAGCAAATTCTCTAGCCGAAGTTGTTCATTTTATTAATGACGACATCAAGCCAACACCAAAGCTGGTAATTCCAGAACCAAGCCCAGTCATCAAAAACAGCAAAGATTTCTCCGATGTTAAGGGTCAAAGGTTTGCTAAACGCTCCCTTGAGGTTGCCGCCGCCGGAAGACACAATCTTTTAATGATCGGTCCCCCGGGGAGTGGCAAGACAATGCTCGCTGAGCGTTTTCCATCTATACTTCCCCCCTTAAATCCAGAAGAGGCCCTGGAAACAACCAAGATCTACAGCATACTGGAGTTTGATGAACCCCATCAGGAACTAATAACCATACGCCCCTTCCGCACTCCGCACCACTCCGCTTCCTACGCCGGCCTAATAGGGGGCGGCAGTGGTGTACCTCAACTTGGTGAGATATCACTGGCACATAATGGTGTATTGTTTCTGGATGAAATGCCCGAATTCCGAAAGGACGTTTTGGAATTTTTGCGTCAACCGTTGGAATCGAAAAAAATCTATCTATCTAGATCAGGGATGCGGATTACATACCCTGCAAATTTTATTTTGATTGCAGCAATGAATCCATGCAAATGCGGATTTTTGGGTCATCCAACAAAGCAGTGCATGTGCAGTCCAAGGCATATTTCATCCTACCGTCAAAAGATATCTGGACCACTCCTTGATAGAATCGATATACAAATCGAGGTTCCGAGTTTAAACACTCAGGAACTATTTGAAGATCAGGCAGAGGAAAGATCATCTGAAATATCCGCAAGGGTTTTAAAGGCAAAAGAAATTCAGGAAGAACGATATAAAGATATCGGCATTTCTTATAATTCGGAATTGTCCGCCTCAACGATAAAACAATTCTGCAAACTTGACCATGAAGGGATCTCCCTTCTTAAATTAGCCGTCGATAAATTAAATTTTTCCGCAAGATCCTTTGATCGGATACTTAAGATATCCAGAACAATTGCGGACCTTGATTCATCGGAAAGCGTCAAGCCCCACCACATCGCCGAAGCTATTCAATACCGAAGCTTGGATAAATATGAATAACTGGAACTGTTTATGAACGAATTGATTCAAATAAAGGAAATTGAAAATTACATATACATTGTTCGAGGCGAAAAAGTGATTCTAGATGAAAATTTGGCTAGTTTATACGGTATCACTACAACAAGATTGAACGAACAGGTCAGTAGAAATATTGAAAGATTTCCGGAAGATTTCATGTTTCAACTGACCCGAAAAGAATATAAATCTTTAAGATCGCAAATTGCGATCTTAAAGAAGGGACGGGGCAAACACCGAAAATTTCTTCCCAGGGCATTTACGGAACACGGTATAGCTATGCTGTCCAGCGTTCTAAGAACTCATAAGGCAGTACAAGTTAACATTTCCATAATGAGAATCTTCATTAAATTGCGGAAAGTGCTGGCGTCCCATGAATACATCATATCGGCATTAAATGAAATTAGGGGGAAAACAAATATCCATGATAAACAAATAAAGTTAATCTTTGATGCGTTTCGCGAACTAACCCAGCCACCCCTTAAACCGAAGAATCCCATCGGATTTAGCCCAAAAAAATAGAAAAATTAACAAGTCACTGAAATTAACTTGATTTTTTGCATAATTGCTATAGATTTTCTCACTCGAAACAAGTTGGAGGGATAATGCCTAGAATTGAAGTCGATATTGAAAGGTGCAAGGGATGCGGGCTTTGCGTTCATCAATGTCCATGCACGGCACTAGCTATCTCACAAAATTTCAACTCATCAGGGTATTACCCAGCAGAGCTGGTCCACCCCGATAAGTGTACTGGATGCACGATGTGCGCATTGGTTTGCCCTGATTTGGCAATTGAGGTTTTTCGTGAGGTAAAATAAAATCCCGAAACAGGATAAACGCGGATTAACACAGATGTTCTTTGGCTTTTTGAAAAAATTTATGATACTTTTAATTTGTTCAATAAGAAACAATAAGAAGTTTTTCAATTTAGTCAAAAGACCTAAGTTTATCGGCGTTCATCAGCGTTAATCCTGTTTCAAATAAATTGGAGATAAAATGGGTGAAAAAAAGTTAATGAAGGGAAATGATGCCATGGCAGCCGGGGTAATTCGTGCCGGTTGCAGGTTTTTTGCCGGATATCCAATCACTCCGCAAAATGAAGTACCCGAATATATGGCGCGTGAGATGCCGAAGGCTGGTGGATCATTTGTTCAGGCCGAGAGTGAAATTGCAGCTATCAATATGCTCTTTGGATCCGCAGCTTGCGGGGTTAGATCAATGACCTCATCATCATCCCCAGGCATTTCGTTGAAACAAGAAGGCATAAGTTATATCGCGGGCGCGGAATTACCGATACTTTTTGCTAACGTGGCCAGGGGTGGCCCGGGCCTTGGAAACATTGCCCCAGCACAGAGTGACTATTTTCAAGCAACACGAGGCGGCGGTCATGGAGATTATAGAACAATTGTGTTGGCACCATCCACAGCCAGTGAGATGGCCAACTTTTGTAAAACCGGTTTTGACCTGGCAGAAAAATACAGAATGCCGGCTTGCATTTTGGCAGATGGTGTCTTGGGACAAATGATGGAACCCGTGGAATTTAATTTTGATCCAGTCGATCCAAAAAAATTACCCAAGCCCGATTATGCGCTTGGCTCTTGTAAGGATAGAAAAAGACGCGTAGTTCGCTCATACGATCTTCGCCCAGGAAAATTAGAGGAAATGAACTGGCGCTTCGATAAAAAATATAAGGAGATCCAGGAAAAAGAGGTCCTCTTCGAGGAAAAAAATATAGATGATGCAGATATTATACTTTGCGCCTATGGATCAACCGCCCGTATCTGTAAGGCAGCTATGCAGCTGGGACGCAAGGCTGGTTACAAGGTTGGTTATTTCAGACCTATCACCCTGTGGCCATTTCCATATAAGCGTCTCAATCAGCTTGCCGATAACACAAAACGCATTCTAACGGTTGAAATGAGCCTTGGACAAATGATTGATGACGTAAAGATTGCAGTAGAGGGTAAATCGAAGATATCTTTCTTTGGCAGACCTGGTGGAGGAATTCCAACACCGGAACAAGTTATGGAAAAGATTAAACTAGCACTTGAAAATTAAATCTACCCCCTCTCCCCCTAAGGGGGAGGTAGGCTAAGGAGATGGAGCTTCTTATGGAAAAAAAGGTATTCGAAAGAACCAGAGGGTTAACCGAGGTACAGATGAGATTTTGCCCTGGGTGCGGTCATGGAGTAATCCATCGCCTAATCGGTGAAACACTTTGTGAATTAAATATTAGAGAAAACACCATGGGTGTTGCCCCAGTTGGATGCGCAGTTTTTTCCGATGAATATTTTAATTGCGATATGATTCAGGCGGCTCACGGAAGAGCGCCGGCAACCGCAACAGGAATGAAAAGGGTGCGCCCTGATTTGACGGTCTTTACATACCAGGGCGATGGCGACCTAGCATCCATTGGTATGGCTGAAACCGTACATGTTGCAGCGCGAGGTGAAAATGTCACAGTAATTTTCGTAAACAATGCTATTTACGGAATGACCGGTGGACAGATGGCTCCTACAACTCTTCCAGGAATGTGGTCAACAACGTCACCATCAGGACGAAACACTAGCGTTGACGGTTATCCAATCAAGGTATCTGAGATGCTGGCAACACTAGATGCCCCAGCTTATATCGCCCGCGTTTCTGTCCACGATGCAAAGCACGTCATCCAGGCAAAGAAGGCAATAAAGAAGGCCTTCCAAACACAGATTGATAAAAAGGGATTTTCGATGGTTGAAATTTTGTCTCAATGTCCAACGGATTGGAAGATGAATCCATTGAAGTCGATTGAGTTTGTGGAAAAATCACTGATTCCGTATTATCCATTGGGTGAATTTAAAACCCCGTGAGAATGTAACAGGATGAACGCTGATAAACGCTGATGTTCTTTGGCTGAATTAACTGAGTTTGTTTAGGGTTTGTCGTTGACGATGCCCGTATCGGTTTTCGTTCACGGTTACGGCCCGCAAGCCGTCAACTTCAACGATAAACGATACGGGCTGCGTTACCGTTAAACAATAAACCGGAATCCAGTTAATCCTGTCAGAAGACAGTATGAGAGGAGTAAAGATGTATCAAGGTATGATTATAGCAGGTTTCGGTGGACAAGGTGTTGTCTCGGCTGGAATTCTGGCCGCTTACGCCGGAACATTAGAGGATAAAAACGTATCTTTTTTTCCATCCTATGGTCCTGAAATGCGAGGTGGAACGGCAAATTGCTCTGTTGTTATTTCTACCGAGGAAGTTGCATCCCCCATTGTTACAAAGCCCACATCACTCATTGTTATGAACGAGCCCTCACTTGTAATATTCGAACAAACGGTTGAGCCCGGCGGGTGCATGTTCGTCAACAGTTCGCTGATTAAGTCAAAACCGAAAAGAAATGATATTGATATAATAAATGTTCCGGTGAATGATATCGCTGCCGAGGTTGGCAACCCAAAGAGCGCCAACATGGTAATGCTTGGCGCGTTTTGCAAAAAAACTGGGGCACTAAAACTTGAATCGATCTTTAATGCCATCCCTCATGTCTTTACAAAGGCCACTAAGGAGATGATCGATAAGAACATCGCCGCCATTAAAAAAGGCGCAGAGTCTGTAATATAATGTGCTATTTCTTAAACGAATCAAAATGTAAGTTGATATTTTATAGCGGACCCCTTGCCAGATCTTTGCAGGAAACCCTCATCAATTAATGCATTTACGGCATAAATTGCCGTTCGTCTAGGCAAATTTATATAACCTAGGATATCTTTGATCCCCAATTTCTTCTCAGGATATTCTTTAAAACAATCCAAAACTTTTCTTGGTGTATCTGCAAGATTTTTAAAAGACTCATATTTTCCATTATAGAAAATTACATCTTTACCAATAGCATTCTCCAGCATTTTTAGAATAAAACCAAGAAAATATTCTATTTTATAGTCCTGCGGTGTTTGAGAAAACTTACCCTTCGAGCATCTTCTTAACATCAAATAATACTCTTCTTTATTTTTCTCTATATGTCTATCCAATGCAATGTAGGGAATCACCGCCTTTAGATTTCTGTCACCTGATTGTAGAAGTGCCAATAGGAAAAGCCCCCTGCCTAGCCGACCATTCCCATCTTGAAAGGGATGAATTGCCAAAAAGCGAAAACAAAACTCCGAAGCTACCGCTATTGGCCAGGGATGTATCAGCGATGTTTTATTGTACCAGTCGACCAAATCACGCATCGCCGTTTCTGTAATTGGTCCTGGATCGGAAGTTTTTAATACATCTTTTTTTATATTTGTACCCTTTATCACTTCAACCACACTGTTTGAAACGATTTTATATTTACCCAAATAATGGATTGCCGGTGGATAAAATTGAAGTAATTCTTTATGGAGACCCTTTATCGTTGTTTCAGAAAGAGGAAAAAGATCCTCTGCTTGCGAGTATACAATGGACAGCATATTTCGACATCCGACTACTTCTTCGATGCTTCTTTCACGTTCTTTGGATAATTTATTTTCAATATATTTTTTTTCTTTTGAAAAGGCAGTTGGCCTTCCATCCTTATGTAGGATTTCATCCATCCAATCAATTTCCGTATCAGTCAAGATTGCGTTTTCTATCCTGGTGGAAGAACCAATAGTACTTATTCGCGCATATCTGTGTATGGCAGCCTTATTTTCTTCTGGTAGGGTTTTTAAAAAAGAAGCCTGTTCAGCGGCTAAATCTCCAATGTTTTTAAGTAGTTTTGTTAATTCATCTGTTATTTTGTATGATAACATACGAGCATTTTACACGATTGTGCAGGATTGTGCAATAAAATAATCCTTCTAGTTGCACACTCTTGCACGATGTGGATATAGCCAATTTACTACCTCTTCAGGCAAAAACACTTGACACCCCCTCCCATGTGTTATGCGTCACATTATATAATATTTAACCTTCAGGAGGTCGCTATGTTATTTGCAGGTATTGATTTTGTTCCGCGCAGTTATGATGGGGAGTGGTGGAAAATGCGTTTTGTCATCCTGAATTCGCCAAAGGCGAATGAAGCCTGCCTACCGCAGGCAGGGATCCAGAGTTAACAAATTGATTTTACTGGATTCTTCGCCTGCC
>CAZHVX010000011.1:0-23164 GCA_964536295.1 uncultured Pseudomonadota bacterium | reverse complement strand
TTTTTGAGGTAACGGTTGAATTTCAGGAATCATTTCTTCACTCTTCAAGCAGGTGTTAATCTCAGCTGACTTTTTATATGCGCGCCACGCATCATTTCGTTTCCCCAGTTTTGTATATACTTGATATAGATGATAGTACGTAACGGCATCTTCAGGGATGAATTTAACAGTTTCGTTAAACTCAACTGCGGCTGCGTTCCAATCATTATTGTTTGCCGCATAGAGTCCAGCGGTGAAGTGTGAATTTCCGATTGAGTATCTATTATTCAGAATTCCTGCTTTGCCATCTGATCCAGATGCATGCCTGCGTTTACTCTTTTTTTCTGCCTCAGGTATTTTTCCAGCAAAGGAGGCTAACTTTGCAAGTTCGTTTCCCGCTTTTTCAAAGTATAAGCTATATGCCCTTCGATGCTGTTTGTTATAGATTCCTAAAAACGTGTAAAGATCTATCAACCCTTCATAGGCCTTAGTGTATCTAAAATCAGCCTTCTTTGATTCTTCAAATAAAATTTTTGCTACATCAGCCCTTTTGGGATCTAATGTGAAGAATGCAAGTCTGCCTTTTACGTAGTTTGATAAAGCTTCATAGGATCTTGTCGAGTCTCGGACAAAATCCATGCGAGGTCCATCGATTGATAAATCCATATTCTTTAGGAAGTCCATAGTTGTTGTGTGCAGCGCCTTGTAAAATCCACCGGCAGACCTTGATTGAATATCCAACTGATGTTGCTTTATCAGTTTTCCTTTTTTGTTTGTAAGTTTTGCAAATATTCTGAGCGTGTTTCCAATATTCTGAAAAAAGCCTCCAACTATATAGTCCGGCATTGATCCTTTAGGGTGATGTTTGGCTAGAAGGCCCGTGATAATCTTTTTGTCATTGCCCGCTGCATTTAAAAAATCTGCAAATGTTAACCGAATGCCTTGTGATAACCAGTCATCACCTGGCTTGCCTGTGTGATTTTTGAAGGGCTCCACGAGAATAAGGGGGCCTCTGTTGGGAAGATTTTCAAGGTCGTACTGTACAATCAGCTTTTCCCAATCAAAACATGGGTCATAGGCATTGGCTGTATTTAGAAGAGAAAAAAGTAACAAAAACGAGGTTAAGATCGTATAAAAACATTTTTTCATGCCGAAAAGTATGCTTTTTTTCGACGGAAAATGCAAGCTTTATACAGTAATAGACTAGAGATCGGATTTGTGTTAAAACGAACACTCTATGCCAGATGAAGAGAAAAAATTTGATGAGGTTAACGAAGTTGAGGATTGGCCCGAGCCCATAAATCCAGAGCCCTCAGGTGAGGGTGCCACTTCTTCGGACGATAAAACTATAGTTAAGGAATTTGAGGCCGAGGATAGGAACGTCTCAGGGCTCGCCACGCCTAATCAACTACCATACTTTGTAATTGTAGATGGTCCAAGGGCTGGTTTTAGATTCCCCTTAGAAGAGGGTGAAAATTTAATCGGTCGGGCAACGAGTGGTAATATTACTCTGGATGATAAGAGCGTTTCCAGACGCCACATGACGATAACTCACACCGATCAGGGTTGGGTTGTTCGTGATGAGGGATCGAAAAATGGCACATACGTTAATGGTCACAAAATTGCCGAACCTGTAAACGTTGGTCATAAAGATACAGCTCAAATTGGTATCTACGTTCTTAGGTTAATCACAAAAGATATTAGTGAAGAAGAAGAGATGGCTCCTCCTCCAAAGGTGGAGTTTGAGGATGTAAGAGATAAATCCGTTTCCAAAAGGATTGTTGCAACTGAGGATGATGGCGAGGTGACCGGTTCGAGAAAACTTGTTTTAGACGGAGCCGAAGCGCAGGATGAAGGCGCCGAAGATTTGTCTTTGGCCAGGCTTGGTTCTCAGGGACTTGCTATTGCAGGGGCTGAACCTAAGAAAGCGAAACCTAGGTACAGTTTGCTGCTGTGGATTCTTTTTGCGGTTCTGATTGGTGTAGGCCTTTTCTTTTATTGGAAATATGTTTTGAAACCACCGGAAATTGTTCCTCCAGCGGCGCCTGTGGGTGAAGGAATGAAGGAAGCCAGTCCGGTTCCAAAGGAGACTCCAAAACCTGAAAAGCTTCCGGTTTTCTTGGATTTTGCGTCAAGTCCCCTACCTGCCAAGGTTGTGTTTTTGAATAAAGAGATTGGGACAACTCCAGTTCGTGTCAACGTGGAGTTGGAAGTTGGCAAGACGTATACCGCCGAGGCCACGTTCTTTATGTCTGAGCTTCGTGAGCAGTTAACGGAAAGAGTTGGTTTTACAATTACTGAGGATCAGTCCGTAGTTCCAATTCTTTTTAAGGGTTCGATAGGAATGATCAAGATCAATGATTTACCGAGGGATGCAGAGTTTTATCTCGAGGGTTATTTCGAATACGACAAGTTCAGGGCCAAGCCCGCAAAGTTATCTGAAATTGTTTTTTACAAACCAATTTATGTTCCATACGGAAAATATCTTGTCGAATTAAGACGTGCCAAGGAGTTGGCAGAATCTGGTGAGTACGTTCAGGATATAGTTTATCGTAGAGAGCTAGTTATCCAGGAGGATAATCCAAGTTATGTTGTGGATATTGCCGAAGAGGATCTGGGATTCTTTCCTGCAGAGGTTCACTCTAAGCCAAATAATGCAGACGTATACATAGGCCAAAAACATATGGGGCAAACTCCGTTCAAGGGGGTGTTTCCACTTGGCGAACATATATTGACCCTCAAAAAAGATGGTTATTTTGACCATACACAAAAGCTTAAGATGGATATCAATACATTATATAATGTTGAGATCGAAATGAAGACATCCGAGGCCGGTCAATATATCAACGAGGGTCGTGCCGAGATGCTAAAGGGGTTCTACCAAAATGCTATAGATAGGCTTGTCGAGGTTTTTAAGCATGACCCCACCGAAAGCGAACAGGCTCAAACAAATTATCTGATCGGATCATGCTACCTTTATCTAAGTAATTACGATGGTGCATTGGGATATTTTCAGAAGGCGCAAAATCATAATAATTACCGATATAGTAGTATGTTGGGTTTGGTTTCCGTTTACAATGCGCAAAAGGATTTTGGAAAGGCCCTTCCCATATTGGTTGAGGTTTTACTTAAATGCAAAGAAGCACAGGTTTTGAAGGATGCCCATGGGCTATTTCAAAAGATTTCTCCATTACGTTCGGTGATGTATATTCACACGGACCCACCTGGTGCTACCATTGCCGTTAATGACAAACAGGTGGAACAGGTTACCCCTGTGATATTACACGATCTTGCGTTGGGTGGCTATAGGGTAACTATCCATAAGGATGGATTTCAGGATCAGCACTTGAACCTAAACTTCTCTATAAATGAATTCAATCCAGTTTTTGTTAAACTGAAACCAGTGGAACAATAACTATTGAATTGCTTTTACTAATTAGTTATAGTTCCCAAGTTATGACAAAAAAACAAATAAATACGAATACCGGGAATTTGAGCATTGGTTATCCCAAGATGGAAAAACTCCTCGATACTGAAGATTTCGAGAAATTCAATGAGATCTTTGGGCATGTCTACGATGAATTAAGTGTCGTCGCAAAAAAGAAACGCGGCTTGAAGAAGGGGCGTGATGCCACAAAGGCAATGAAGTCCATTGATTTGATGATAAAGCTGGTTGAGGAGTTGCTGCAGCTTAAATACAAGATCAGCACCTGGTGGGCAGAAAAACAGAAGGAAAAACAGCGTTAAAACCTTAATTATTTTAACGACTTAGAATGAGGGGCCCTTTAAATGACTTTTTTGGGCCGTTTTAGCAACTTGAGAGTCCTAGCAATCCGATAATATAATTGGATGCCAGGAGGATAATGTGGTTAACAAACCGAATCAAATAGATTCTCAGCAAATAAAGGGCTCGTCCCCAAAGGGAGTTCAGTCCCTAAGTGGCAATAAGTTCAATGCATATTTAGGACCGGCTTTTGCGGAAACCGCCGCACTTAGCGTTTATCAGGGAACTGGTAATAACAACGCCGCAGCGGTGTTGCACAGTGCGTTTACTGCATTTCCACAGGCATCTGGTGCCTTCGGTGGTGGTGCTGGATATCCAGGGGCATATGGAACGTCGCCTGGTATGATGGGTGTGGGTTCATATAATTCCGTGAATAGTATGATGGGTGTGGGTGGTTATGGAACTGCGGGTGGTGCCAAATATACATCCACGATGGGATCGGATCCATACAATTCCCAGGGCGGGGTTGCTGGAACCGGTGTTGGTACAATGGAGTTGGTTGGATCATTAAATGAAAGCAACCTTCAATTGTTAGAGTTGCAGGCTGTAATGCAGTCAAATATGCAGCAGTGGACGACTCGTTCCAATATCCTAAGTGCCGATCATCGTGCTCGTATGTCGATGATTGAAAAGTTCACAGCCAGAGGTTAATAGCTAGCAATTAGATAAAGAATTTAGAGGCCCCCCGCCTAAGGCAGGGGGCCTTTTTCATACACAGAGTACACAGAGAAATCAGAGTTTAAAAGGAAACACAGAGCTGGTATTTCGCCTACTTCAATTTTCCCTGTTGCCGATGCTCTTTGGATATTCTATAATGACGGACTTGTGGATAGTTGGTTGTAGAATAGAGGGGAATACTTTAGTTGATGTCACCGGAGGTAGGCTAAGGTTCGGGAACGATTATAGGAGGAAAGATGATTGAGATCAGTAGAGAAGATTTGGTTTATTTAATGGAGACAGGGTATGTTTATCTGGGGATGCAGCGTTTTAAGGAGGCAAAGCAGGTATTTGAGGGTATTCAGGTGATGGCCCCAAATAGCGAGGTACCCATAATTGCATTAGGGCAGGTGGATTTCTGTCAGGGAAAATTTTCAAAGGCAGTTACAAAGTACAAAAAGGCCTTAAATATAGATCCCGATAGCGTTCACGCCAAGGCCTATATGGGTGAAGCACTTTTTTTTGATAATAAAAAGGATGAAGCAATTGAGGCACTAAAAGAAGTAGTAAAGCTGGATAGAGATGGACGTACTGCAAATTTTGCACAGTCTTTGCTGGATGCAATAAAACATGGCTTTACACCAAAAACCTTATCGGGTGTGGAGGAGATAAATGCTAGAAGTAAAGAGAAAACCAAATAACGCAAGGTTGGTAATACTAATCGTTTTATTGATTGTTTCCGTTGTTTTTTTTCTGACAGGTTGCAAGCGGTTGGGTTTGCATCATGACCTTTCTGAGGAAGAAGCAAATGAAATACTTGTCTTGCTGAATCAGAATGAAATTAAAGCGACCAAGATAAAAGAAGTTCGACAAAATGAAACCTTTTGGATAATTGAAGTTCACTCCGATGATGTAATGAGAGCTCGCGTGCTTCTGCAACAGAATGATTTACCAAGTAGAAAAGCGGCTGGGTTAGAAGAGGTTTATAAGGAGAAAGGTTTGATCCCAACTCCGGATGAGCAGAAAGCTAGATATCTACTGGCTTTAAAGGGGGAGATAATTAACTCTCTGGAAAAGATTCCGGAGATTATCGATGTGGATGTTGTTTTAAATGTCCCAGATAGGGAGGAGTTTGCAGAACCCGGTACTCCTCAAAAACGTCCTTCAGCGGCAGCGGTTATCAAGGCTCGTCAACCTTTAGGCGGCGGTTCGCCTCTCTCTGAAATGAAGATTCAAAAATTTATTGCTAATGCAATTGAGAATCTGGATCCAAGAGACGTAACCGTCATAATCAGTTACAGCGGAAAGACTAATGCATTTAAGAAGGGTGATTGGAGCGAAACCTTTGTGCCACTTGGAGAGATAAAGGAAAACGAAGAAATTGAAAAAGAAAAAATCGAAAAAGAGAGTGGTAAAAAAACTACAATTTTGGGGATCAGTGTCGATGTTGAATCCAAGAAAAGGGTTAAGATTTACCTTCTAGTCTTTTTCGGATTGTTGGTGCTTCTGTCGGCAGGACTGATCGTTATGATCCTTCGCACATCAAGGATGAGGAAAAAGAAGGGGTCTGGTCCAGAGGATGATTCAAGGCTACTAGAAGGGAACGTAATAGAGGATGGCTCTCCGCGCCTGGAGGCCCCTGATGAATTTGAGGAGTAATTGTTTTAACGCAACTTTAGGGGGTTTAAAGGCCGATAATATAGTTAGAGGGAAGGTTTACATAGGAGTAAAAAGTGGAATTTCAAGGAGTTAGGCCAAATATCGTTAGATACGAAATGCGCAGCGTAGGTGGTGAAAACCCACATATAAAGGAACAGAAGAAGCCCGGCGCGTTTGGTAGGTTTCTATCTGGAATGGGTAGATTTGTTGGTGCCGTAGCGATGCCCATCTCCATCATGTTTCCCCCAGCGGCCATAGGCGCTGCTGGAATGTATGGAATAAGTCAGGTTGGTGATCAAGTTCAAATGAAGACCCATGAAAAGATGATGGAACAAAATATGAAAGTCAGAACGGAAACTATGACCTTTCCGGGGTTGGATCTTCAGGGTTCTCCACAGGCGGCTCCAGTTCAGGGCCCAGCTAGCGGTGATTATATTATGTCGTCATTGGATTCTCAGATGGTGGATGTCCTGGTTGCAAGGACATTTTGTATGCAAGAATCAGCTCAAATGGTTTGAGGGGATATTTAGGGGATTAAAAGATGTTTTTCGGTGGTAAAAAGGTTGGAAAAATAGGGTCAAAGGGATCAAAAGTTACACCCATCTCAGGAAAAGAATCAAGTACACCTCATGTTGAACAAATAGAGAGAACAAATCCATTTCAGGCAACGCTCGATGGTGGTGTTGGTGCATTGGAATCATTTCAGGGATTATCATCAATAGAATCAGGTAAACGAGTAGATATGATTCGTCAATTGGCTACTACAAATGGATTGAGTCTGGACCAGGTTGCTAATTTACGTGCTATTTCAGCATGTCTTGTTCCCTTGGCATTGTCTGAAAAATGTAAGAAAGAGATAATTCAACACCTTGCCGATGACCCATCTTTTAGAGAGAAAAACCTTTCCGGTGAAAAGATAGATATCAAAAGACTCATTTCGCAATTCGATAAGACCGGCCTCCCACGCAAATAGCTTTTCAGTTTCAAGTGGTTCAAGGAGATTGCCGCGTCGCTTGGCTCCTCGCAAATGCACGTTTATGCAACCATTCTGAATTGTGACACAGCCTGATTGACCGGGCATCACAAACGAGATTCGATTAACGTTTCTAGTCTCAAAACCGATTAAGGGAGTGGTGGAAAATACATTTTGTTGACTATCGTGTCATTCTGAGTCCGCCAAAGGCGGGCGAAGAATCCAGTGAAATCAATTTGTTAACTCTGGATCCTTCATTCGCCTTTGGCGAATTCAGGATGACAAAACGTATTTTCCACCACTCCCATTAACGATAACCGTTTTTTCAGCGTTTTCCAAATGATTCAGCGTTTCTGCGGTGAACATAATCGATAGGAAAAATGGGGGGTTAAGACCCCGTAAATATTGGTTTTTGGGACATATATCACCATATCCAGGGAAACGCCTATTAATTTACGTTAATAAAATCAAGCAGTTACAACTAAACCTTATGGCATGCTTTCTGCACTTATTGGTCTTGCTATTTTATAAATTTAAGGGGTTCCTTATATGGCGAAGCCGAACGTAAAAAAGGATGTAAAGAGAGCGTCGAATGGCTCATCGGCACGTAAGGTGTTGGAGAGAGTTGCAAAAAGAAGCGCTCAGGCAAGAGCAAAGGCTCCAAAGACAAGGCGTCATGCCGAAGTAGAGATACTAAGAATACGTGACGAGCTGATTACGCAATACATGCCTTACGCAACATCCATCGCAAACAAGGTTTGTCAAACTCTATCATCGCAAGTTGATTTCGATGATGTTCTTTGCAATGCAAGAGTGGGTCTTTTGGAGGCCGCGAAGAGATTTGATCCAAGTCAGAAAATTGATTTTAAAACATTTGCATACTACAGAATTAAAGGCGCGATCTTTGACGGATTAAGAAAGAGTGGATGGATTCCAAGAACTTTATATGCAAAAATTAAATTTGAAGAAGCCACGAATGATTACCTGCAGTTCATGTCGGAGAGGGCATCTTCAAAGGAAGCGCATACGGGAGATGTAGAAAAAGAAACAGATGTTTGCAACACAGTTAACAGTTTGGCCTCGATTTACATAGTTTCGATCGATGCATCAGAGGGTATGGAACTTGAGGATAAGAACGGCGTTGATATTGAAAGGCAGGCAGAGTTTGAACAGATCAAACAGTATATGAGAGAAGCAATCGACAGCTTGCCTGAAAAAGAGAAAAAACTGATTAAAATGTATTACTTTCAGAATAAGACGTTAGAAGAGGCGGGTGCGAAACTTGGTTTGTCAAAATCGTGGACCTCAAGATTACATGTAAGGGCTCTTGATATGTTGATGAAGAGGATCAAACATCGCGGTCGAGGTAGATCCCTAAATGGGGACGACGAAGAGTAAAATAAGATAAGAGGTAAAATTATGAGTATTGAAGCAAAATTAGGAAAAGCGGCTTTGGATAGAGCGATGCAAAATTCATCTGGGAGCATGTCTCCCAGTCAGTCTGCAACCAATTCTTTTCAAAACGTTTTGGAATCGCAAACAGCGGGTCAGGAAATGGTTGATATGCTTGGCATGGGGCAAACGGAGATCTCCCCTGCAGCATCTATGCAGGCTATCGACGCCAATGCTATTAACATTGACCCTGCTTCGGTAAATGTTGGATTAGAAACGCCACAGGGTGGTAGGAAAATCGTTCAGATGTTATCTGAAGTTAATAAAGGTCAAATGCAGATGGACACAATGGTAAATCAGATATTATATAGCGGAAAGAGATTTTCAAATCAGGAGTTGCTTGCGATTCAGGCGCACGTTTTTCATTTTGCGCAGATGACGGAATTAACGGTTAAGGTTGCTGAACAAGGTGTTTCAGCTGTTAAGAATATTCAGAATACTCAGATTCAATAATTTAGGAGCAAAATAGTTAGATGAATACAGAGATTTCAAATAGACAAAGAGTTGCGGCGATGCTTGCGGTCCTGTTCAATAAAGATGACGCTGAAGCCCTATTTGAATATGCTCCGGTTGAAGATAGACAGGCATTGGAAGAGGTGCTGGCCGAGCTTTTACCCGTTCCGGAGGTGGAGAGAAGCGAACATATCTGGCAGCGTACGCAGCTTATATGCTCCATGGAAGAGTTTGGCGGTCTTTCTGAGATCCATCCATCATGGATATTGGAGAAGATCAAGGATGAAAGTCCAAGAATTATTGGAATCATTCTCCGCTATTTACCTTCGAACCATGTTCGTTACATTTTAGAAAATTTACCAAAAAGAATTAAAGTTAGATTGCCAAAACTAATCGAGGCCTTTGCAGTTCCAACTTCTATCTTAAGAATCATTAGAAGAAGATTTGAAAGATCGTTTTTGCCACTTCGTGTTTCGAAAGAGATCAGTGAATTTACATTCAAACATTTATATTATCTGAGTTCAGAAGATATAGAAGAATTATTCTACGATCTCGGCATCAACGAATTGGCGCTAGCATTTAAGAAGATGGATCGCAAAATGGTCAAAATAATCTTAAATAGATTGTCAGTTAAG
Source organism: uncultured Pseudomonadota bacterium (assembly GCA_964536295.1). GTDB lineage: Bacteria > UBA10199 > UBA10199 > CAZHVX01 > CAZHVX01 > CAZHVX01. The sequence continues at coordinate 13,572 of CAZHVX010000011.1, read as the reverse complement.
GATGCAAAAATTCTCCAAAAGAGAATGAGAACGATCGCAGATGAGCCAGATGACCTTATTCATCAGGCTCAACAAATTGTTTTGGAGATGTCCTTTGAAGAAAATAATGCTTTTTCAATGATAAAAGAAATCGGCATCAATAGTTTAGCAAGGTCTATGACCTCGAATGATAAGGGGATGTTTCAACTTCTACAGCAGAAGCTGGATCCAAAATTAGGCTATCTACTCAAAAGATACCTCGAACAGAATCTTTTAAAGAGGGGGATATCATACGCCAGCGAAAGGCAAACCATTGTTATGTCGCGTATTTATACCCTTTCAAAAGCCGGCAGGATAGATTCCTACTGGAGCAGATTCTTCTCCGTTCGGGCCGCCTAGCCTGCATTTTTCACAGAACGCGTTAGCGTGGTGTGGAAAATGCACTTTTTGCGCCACCTGGCGCAAAAAGTTTCGACTCGGCGCTTTCGCACCGTGCTCAAGGCTAGCCCTGAGCGAATCCAGCTTCAAGCGGGATGAGTCGAAGCCCGGAGGGCGGATTTCGAACCGACTGGTGAGAAATCCGGGCTAGGGGCGAGGTTTTTCTCCTCAAAGTTATAGCACAAGGTACAAACATATGATATCATGTGCCTCCGTATAACATCATCAAATAAGTGACGAATAATGGGAGTTGTTATGATTCCAAAGGTTATTAAAAGCGATAAATTGAAGGGTGATATTAAAACAAGTGATAATAGCAGGAACCGTGTTGGGGTTACTGATCTTGTCGGCGAGGGCGGAGGTGTTTTAAATAAAAAGGTTTTGGATGCAACCGACAAGGCCGCCAAGATAATTGACGATGCAGAAGCGAAGGCGGCAGAGATCAAGAGTGAGGCCGAGAAAATCCTTGAAGAGGCAAAGATAGAAAAAGAGGCCGAGAAAAAACGTGGCTTTGAAATGGGCAAAAAAGAAGCAATGGCATCTGTAACAGAAAAGGCCGTTAAATTAGAACACTTAAAGGAAAAATTTGTCAAACAGGCAGAACCTGGGATCATCAAGTTAGTTATGGAGATGGTTGAAAAGATAATTGGAAAACTTGTATTCGAGCATGAAGGTGTCGTCAAAAGCGTTGTGCATCAGGCTCTGGAGTCGTCCCTAGGTGATCGAATTGTTGTTCATCTTAATCCAGAGGATTACGATGTCGTAACAAAGGATGATTCAGAATTTAAGGATATCTTAGATCGCACAAAGCGATTATCTTTCAGAAGGGATGAAAGCGTTATGAAGGGTGGCTGTGTTGTGGAAACCGAGGTCGGGACCATCGATGCGCAGCTTGATGTTCAACTAAAGGCAATAAGTAAGGTGCTTGAAATATAATTTATGACTGAAGAAAAAAAGAAAAATAATGGTTGGGATATTCCTATTGTGGATTTTCATAAATACCATCACAACCTTTCCGCTGTTTCAACTTATAACATCAAGGGTAAAGTTACCGAATTGACGGGGCTGGTCGTAAAGGCCGTTGTTCCCGGTGTCAGGATCGGCGAACTATGTTTTATCCACCCATATCATGACAGGGCTCCTATCAAGGCCGAGGTCGTGGGGTTTAAGGACCAAGAGGTTCTTCTGATGCCACTTGGTGCATTGGAAGGGATCGGTTTGGGAAATGATGTTACCCCTACGGGAAATTATCTAACGGTTCCGGTTGGAAACGAATTGCTTGGAAGGATTCTTAATGGAATGGGGGAACCGCTGGATAGAAGCACAAAGGGGCCATTGAAGTTTTCTAAAGAGTATCCCGTATCCGCAAACCCTCCAGAGGCGCTTTCAAGAAGGCGCGTAACAAAACCGATATCCGTCGGAATCAAGGCGATCGATGCCATGCTCACCTGTGGTGAGGGGCAGCGTATCGGCTTTTTTGCGGCCGCTGGGGTTGGTAAATCAACTCTCATTGGAATGATCGCCAGAAATACAGAGGCCGATGTAAACGTGATATGTCTAGTTGGTGAAAGAGGTAGAGAAGTTAGAGATTTTATCGAAGGGGCCCTCGGTGAAGAGGGTTTGAAAAGATCGGTTGTGATTGTATCTACTTCAGATCAGCCCGCATTGGTTCGACTAAAAGCGGCATACGTTGCAACGGCGATTGCCGAATACTTCAGGGATCAGGGAAAACGCGTCATGTTGATGATGGATTCAATTACCCGTTTTGCACGTGCACTAAGGGAGGTTGGATTGGCCGTTGGCGAACCCCCTGCAAGACAGGGATATACGCCATCCGTATTTTCGGCTCTTCCAAGGTTGCTTGAAAGATCGGGTAACTCGGATAAAGGGTCGATCACCGCGTTCTATACAATCCTCGTTGCCGGGGATGATATGAATGAACCTATTGCTGATGAGGTCCGTTCGATCCTTGATGGTCACATTATTTTGTCTCGAGCGCTTGCGGCGCGCGCACATTATCCAGCCATTGATGTTTCTGAAAGTATCAGCAGGGTGATGGATGGAATAATAGATGAAAATCATCGCGAGGCCTCACAGAAGGCACGCGAAGTAATAGCTAATTATGAAAAAGAAAGGGACCTTATCCTTATAGGTGCCTACGAGGAAGGCTCTGATCCTAAGGTTGATTACGCAATTGAAAAAATCGAAGAGGTTAATAATTTTTTAAAACAGCATGTGGATGAAGAGATTACTCTAGAAGAGTCTGTTGAAACGTTGATGGAAATTTTTGAATAAATATGGCGGAAAAATATCGATTACAGGCACTGCTCATTATTAAGGAGCGAGTTAAAAAACAGGCAGAACTATATTTATCCAGAACGATTGCACAATTAAAGGAAGAGAACGAAACACTTAAAAAGTTAAACCAGGAAAAAGAAGATATAATAAAAAAGTGGGAGGAAGCCAGGGATGAGATGAGCGTTGAAATGGCGGCCGGAGGTACGGTATCTGATGGTAATGTTCATTCAAATTGGCTGAGGGCATTAAAAGAGGATGAGGAAACAAAGCAGGAGGAGATTGAGGGTCAGGAGGTCGTTGTTGAGGAGGCTGAAAATTCAGTGAAAGAGGCGCGTGTAGAATATATCGAGGCATGTAAGGCGCTGCAGATCATGGAGAAACATAAAGAGCTTTGGGCGAAAAAGATTCGCGATGAGTTGACAAGAAAAGAAGAAAAAGAACTTGATGAACTGGGCCAGAATATCCATGAACTAAGGAGATGGAAGGGTAAAAAATCAGATTTTGCAATAGACTAGGTTAGTGGCACCCCCGCCTAGATGAGCTACGGCGAGGCTGGCCCGCCTATCTTGTGATAGGCTGCCCTCTCCCTTTCCGCCAAAGGCGGATCAGCCTCTGGCTGAAGGGGGAGGTAGGCTAAGGTTCGGAAACAATTATAGGATAGTATATGTCGATAGATGATTCATATAGACACGTGGAAAAACCTAAGGCCAAACCAAGTGAAGTGGATAACCAAAGGGCCCACGACGAAAAGGTTCCCAAAACAGAGAAGAGTGATTTTGATAAGGTTTTCGAAAAGGTAAAACAGGCTCAGGATATCAAAGATCCAGCCAAACCAAAGGCCCAGGCCATGACCGAGCGGTCCGTTGAGGATGTGGACCGTTATCGTGACAAGAAAGATGATGGCAAGAAAGATGACAAGGATAAAAAAGAGGGCGATAAAAAAGAATCCGATGAAAGAAAAGGAACCGACACAACAACCGCCAGGGCTGTTCATGGAAAGGGTGCCAAGAAGGGCCAAAGTGGTTATGGCGGAAGCGGACACCAAGCCTTTAGTGGTGGGCATAGGGCGTCGATTGAAAAAATCAAGAGTCTTGCAAAGTCAAAGACCCAAAAAGATGGCATTGGAAATAAATTCGCCAAAGAGCTTAAGTCGTTAATGAAGGATAAAGAGATCAGGGCACCAAAACTCCTAAATCAGGATTTGTTAAACCAGATAGTAAGACATGTGAAAGTTGGGATCAATCTAAAGGGCGAAAAGGAAATGCGCATGGATTTACATGGAAAGGTCTTTCAAGGGTTGCGTTTGCGTGTTGCAGAGAAAGATGGTAAGATTAGGGTGCATTTTTTAACGGCCACAAAGGGTGTAAAGGCCCTTTTTGAGAAGGAATCAGAGAAGATAAAACAGGCATTGATTGATAAAAACATTGATGTTACTGAGATAATAGTTTCTTAAGATAATACGTACTGTTTGTCATCCTGAGCGTTAGCGAAGCCTGCCTGCCGGTCAGACAGGGATCCAGTGAATACGCTGGGTTCTTTCAGCCAGAGGCTGACCCGCCTCTGGCGGGCGCTATAGTATCACTCAGAATGACAGGGGGTAATGGGCTAATATAATGACGATAAAACCATTTCACTTCAAAAATCTGGGGAAGCTTTCAAAAAAGGATATTGAACGCACAAGAACGTTGATGGAATTTTTGCCAAAAACTGGGGTGCGTGAACAATTTCATTTGGCTATACGCAAGATGCTGATCAAGCATATGGGGCAGGACGTTATCTATTTTATCAACGCGGTAGACGATATGTCGATGGCCGAGTTTTGTAATAAACTTCCTGAAAATCCCATTCTTGTTGTAATCGGTTTAAATCCACTAAAAGAAAAACTGGTTGTTTATATCGATCACACGTTGGCCTATCTTATAATTGACAAGCTTTTGGGTGGTTTGGGTGATGTGGACGAAAGTTTGAGGGCCCTAACCGATACGGAACAGGGTGTTTTGCAATATCTTATTATGCAGATACTTTCTCAGTTTCAGTTGTTATCAGGGGTTGCGGCTCGCGTTAACTTCAGAATGGAAAAATTCATTTTCTCTGCTGAAGAGGCCGTTAAATATGTGCCAGCTGGGGACAAAACATGCGTTTTAAATCTTAAGGTTGGGGTTTCAGATCAGGCTGGTTTTGTCAGGATCGTTTTCCCAGATCCATTTACAAAAAAGGCCTTTTTAGAGAATGGGATTGATAGTTTTAAGAAAAAACCCCTTGAACATGAATATGCGATCAAACAATTCCTCAAATATGATCACATAAGAACATCGCTTTGGGCCGAGGCCGGGTACTCTGAACTAAGTCCAATGGAAATAAAGGGTCTTGAAGAGGGGGATGTTGTTTTGTTCGATACATGCAGATTGAGAATTAAAAATGGTAAAATTGAGGGTGGTGTTACTTTGCGAATTGGAAGTGGTGAGGCCGGTGGTATTGATGCAAAGCTTAAACCCGATCAGTTAGGTGTAATTATTCAAAATATAAAACGAGGTATATAAATGGATAACAAAAAGAAAGATGATGAACTTTTAGAAGGCTTATTGGATGATGACATTGATGATGACATTGAAGAAGAAAACTTCTCCGATGATGACATGGAGGAGGAATTGGGTGGATTAGATGATTTTCTTGAACCACCCAAGGTCCAAGCGCCGTTACCATCCAAGGCAAAGGAGCCACCGCAACCAGTAAAACCTTCAGCTTCTGAAGATGTTTTGGACTTTGCATCGGATATTCCTGTTCAACTAGTAGCGGTTATGGGAAAGAAAACCTCCACAATGCAGGATCTTATGGATCTGACCGTTGGTGAGGTCGTTGAACTTAGTAGGCCATTAAATGAATCAGTTGATCTCGTTGCAAATGGCAAGCTTATAGCCCGTGGTGAACTAGTTGATATCGATGGTAAAATGGGCGTTAAAATTATTAAGATGGTTAAATAAACGCTGATTACACAGATATTATTCTATGGCCAGATCTGCGAAATCGGCGTTTCAGATCTGTGAAATCGGCGTTCCAAATCTGCGTAATCTGCGTTTGCAATTGGGGGATATAAATGTTATCATTTCTTTCACTTCTTGCTGAAGTTTCTACCGAGCCTTTAACTGCAACGAGCAGCGTGGATTTCACCTGGCTTTTTTTCAAAACAATGGCGGCTCTCATAGTAGTATGTCTTGGTGCGATTTTTGTTTTGAAGTATGCCGTTCCCAGAACAAAATTTTTTAGAAAAACAAAAGATGGTAAGGATATTTCGATCCTGGATCGTATGGACCTTGCTCCTAAAAAACAGCTGTATGTGGTTAAGGTTCAGGAAAAACATATTTTGTTGGGCGTCAGTGAACACAATGTAAATTATATCTGTGATCTAGAAAAAACCGAAAATAATGAAGGTTAATAGTATGAAAAAAATAACGAAGCGTTGGCTTATTATAGGTGGTTTGTCTGGTTTAATCTTTGGGCTTTGCTCCACGATGGCATATGCTGAACCCATGGCGCTCTCCACTCAGGGCGTTTCGAAACCACTGGTGCTTTTGGGTGTTTTGGCAATGCTCTCACTTGTCCCGTTTATAGTAATGATGGGGACATCGTTCGTAAAGATTGCGGTTGTGTTGGCCCTCATCAGAAACGCAATGGGTACGCAGCAGGTTCCTCCGAACGTTGTTGTTACCGGCATGGCGATGATCCTTACAATCTATATCATGGTTCCGGTTGGTTACGATATTTATCGTGAGGCTGGTGGAATTATGAACCAGGGAACAAATCAGCCACTTATGTCTCAGGCATCCGTCGAGATCTTGATGAGTGCCCTCGATAAGGGTAAAGAACCCATGAGGGAGTTTTTGATCAAGCATGTTCATGCAAAGGAAAGAAACCTTTTCTACACATTAGCAAAGAGGATGAGGAAAAATCCGGAGGATAAAGAAAAGCTTACGGATAAAGATTTTACCAGTCTCATACCCGCCTTCGTTATAAGCGAATTAACGGAGGCGTTTCAGATTGGCTTTGTGATCTTCTTGCCATTTTTAATTGTCGATCTGACCATTGCAAATGTCCTCTTGTCATTGGGTATGTTCCAAATATCGCCAATTACGATATCATTACCATTTAAACTTTTGCTCTTTGTCCTTGTAGATGGCTGGCACATCCTGGTTAAGGGGCTTTTAATGGGATATGTATAGACGAAGTGCGCTTTGTGCCGTGCGCTATGCGTAACGAAACGCACAACGCACAGCTCGTAACGCATTGCGAATAATATGCAAGAATTTATAATCGGTATAGGAAAACAGGCACTGTTTTTAACACTTATCATGACAGCCCCTCCGGTTTTGACGGCGTTGCTGGTTGGATTAACGATCAGTATACTTCAGGCTACAACACAGGTGCAGGAGCAAACCTTAACATTTGTTCCAAAGCTTGTTAGTGTGATTGTGGTTATCGGTGTTACGGGTCCATGGATGATGGCTCAGCTTGTAACCTTCGCCCAGTCAATTTACGGAGCGTTTCCCAGTTATATTCATTGATTTATGCACGCGGATTGACGCGGATTGGAAAACGGATCTAAGCGGATTTATCTGTGTAAATCTGCTTTCATATCCGCGCTGATCCGCGTGTTAACAAAAATGGATGAAATCTTTCGAAAACTTGGCATCAACATAAATTTCTCATTTGTGTTGATCTACGGATCCCTTATCTGGGTAAGATGTCTTGCCGTTGTTTCCGTTATTCCCTTCCTATTTGCAAAACCTGTTCCAAGACAGATCCGTGTCGGTGGTGCATTTGTTCTGGCAATCTTCTTATACCCAAATCTAGTACCCGTTGAACCGGTTACAATCCCAGAGGATCAGCTGGTGCTGGCGGTATTATATCTCAAAGAGATATTTTTCGGACTTTCGATTGGAATGGCCGTTTCCGTACTCTTCTACGCCTTTGATGCGGCGGGGCGTCTCATCGACAACCAACGTGGTATGGGTATAGCCAGGGTTTTGATACCGGCGCTTGGTGAGCAGGGCTCAATAACGGGAAACTATCTCTTTCAATTTGCAATCGTGATCTTTCTAATCATTGGTGGGCACCGGCTTTTTTTAACGGCCCTTTTTGATAGTTTCGTGATGCTTCCTGTCCTGGAGGTTCCGGTGATTCATGGAAACATGATGCCGCTGATGGAGCTCTTTATGGTGGCAACGGGAAAGGTTATCTACATAGCCCTTCAGGTGTCGGCGCCGGTCATGATTGCGATATTTTTATCGGATATGATCATGGGTATCGCCAATCGAATAGCCCCGCAGATCAATGTGTGGATGCTCAGTTTTACACTCCGTGGTTATGTGGGTACGTTGATGCTTTTTTTGGCCCTGACCCTAATCATCGGGAGGATCGAATACTACACCCTTTACGGAAATAAATATTCCCGTCAGGTCCTGCATATCATTAAATATGGTGAGACGGAGATGCTGGAGTCGCCGATGCCGGAGATTGATGAGGACCTCAAAGACATCCCCCGCCTGAAAATCATTTCTCCATTAAAAGACCAAACCGAAGAATAGCCCTTTTCCATACTGAGCATTGGACTTATCAAAAAACCACAAAGGCACTAAGGCACTAAGAATTTTATGGTTTAATAGTTACATTGTTAAATGGCTATAGGCACTCAACAATTAAACAATAAAAAACTTCGTGTCTTTGTGTCTTAGTGGTGAACGGTTTTTTTTATTAGGATGGCAGGCGGGAAGGGCGCTCAAACAACACCCCAAGGTCGCGGTTTTTTGATAAGTCATAACTGTCGTCATCCTGAGTGACCAGAGGGCACGAAGCCTGCCTGCCGGACAGGCAGGGATCCAGAGGGACTCACTGGATTCTTCACTATCGTTCAGAATGACAAATTGTATATGTCGAGGCAAAGCAGTTTGGGGGAGTCTGTTGAGCGGCCTCCCCGCCAGCCATCATATAAAAAATATGAAGGCGGGCTGGGAGAGGCCGTTCATCAAAGCCTAGATATTAACGGCCGAACGGGCAGCCGGTTTTGTGGCGTATGAACAAAACCGGCGTAGCGAAACAGACTCCCCCAAACTGCTTTGATCTTCGACATAGCAATTACTCCCAGTCTATGGGGATATTGGGTGGGAGTAAAGGCTCCATTTAAGCCTCCCCAAGACCCCTAAGTTACCCAACATTTCCCAAACGCCAGAACCATGCCAACCATAACTATTTGATATTGTTCACTAATAACCCGCAACCCGTAACTCGTAACCCGTAACTCATTTGGCACAATCATTGCTTTACTAACAAGTGCACGAGGGTTTTTCGTGCTGGGTGTGTGACCCTAATTGGCCCCGAAAAACTCGTTTCACTCGTCTCGGGGCGAGTCCCCGAAAAACTCGTTTCACTCGTCTCGGGGCAAGCAACTTTAAGGGTCGCGGTTGACGATAATAAGGTTAGAAGGACTTAAATAAGTCCGCACATAAGGAGGCAATATGTTATTTGCAGGAGAATTGAAAGGTGTTTATGAGAAGATTCCAGAGCAGCTTAATACAGATCCTAAAGATAAGATTGTAACCAGTGATGAAGTAAGTAAGGGAAAAGTTTCTCCTATACCATCTGGATATGTTCTAGATCCCATTGATGGATTTGGGAAAAAAACCGCAGTGACTTTAGAGGATTTTTTGAATAGCGTTGGTTACAATATTTCTTTAACCAGCGCAGAACTTTTTGAAGCATTTAGAAGCGGAAACGTGGCAGGTGCCCTGCAAAAGCTTATCGAAACAAAGCAGGGCCTTACCGAGAAAAAAGCCAATATTGAAGCGGTGCTGAACCAACTTGCGGCAATTCAAGGGAAACAAAGTGAAATAACTAACGCATTGGAAAGTAGTTTAAGCCCTGCAGAACAAACTGCTGCACTAAAACTAATTTTTGATGAATTAAAAACTGCTGGTTTATTGACAACAATTGATGAAAAAACCTTTATGGAATTAGCTAAAGAGGAGGGTGCCCTTGCTAGCGCAATTCAGGATATGAAGGTGTTGCAAAATGCAAACGCAAAATTTTTGGCAAATGTTGAAAAAGTAGAGGCAGATCTGAATCAAAAAACCCCAACAACCACCCCCACATCCACAAAGGAAACCAAGGGCCTAAGCGATAAGGCTGCGGTGATGGCGATGGCTATGATGGGAAACAGTGGGACCGCTTTTAGTACAAGTGTTGGTTTCGGTGGTGGTTCAAATGCTGCTTATGGTAATTCAACAATGCCAAGTATGTATGGCTCAATGTCATATGCAACCGGCCCCATGAGTAATCCGATGGCGATGATGATGAATAACGACTTCATCGTTGACTCAATGGCCAGCGCTTTCAAGTCTCAGTCAGAGGGTCAGAAGATGATGGCTCTTTTTATGTACCTGGCACAGGCCGCAATGACCGGCGATGTCGGCGCGATGTATCGTTTCATGATGTTCATTACATGGATCATCTCGAGGGATAAGGCACGTGAGGCGGTGAAATTGAGTGAAGTCGTAATGCAGCAACAGGAAGAGTCAAGAAAGGTCACTCAATTGATGGTTGATGCCTCAAACAGTGGCGACAATGCTATCCTCAACAAATACAACAACGATTTAAAAGAAATAGCAATGGGTCAGAAACTTATCGTTCAGACGATGGAAGACTTCTTCCAGGTAAACGAATTCCTGACCAACCTAACAGACGAAGCCAGAAGAACACACGCAAGAATTATGAGGAACATTACTTCCAGGTAAATGAATTCCTGACTCAGAGATAATAGTGAAAATGGCTAAATATAAAAATGGACAAGGCGACTTGGGGGTTACCCAGGTCGTCTTTTTTTAACGCAGAGCCCGCAGAAAAGGCAGAAGTTATTTGAACACAGAGATATTATATGTACGCAGATTACGCGGATTAAAGCTGATTACGTTGATATTATTTAATACGCAGAGCCCGCAGAGAAAGCGGAGTTTCAAAGGAACGCGGAAATAATATTTCGGCGTTTTCCATGGAATTCAGCGTTTCTGCGGTGAATAGAAAAGGCAAATATAAATATGTTGCGACAGCGGGGTATTCGTGATAAATTGCTAATATTGCTGGAGTTTTGATAAGATTTGTCATCCTGAGTCCGCCAGGGGCGGACGAAGAATCCAGTGGGATTAACTGGATCCTTCACTTTGTTCAGAATGACACACATTTGGGGGGATATAATGGCGGATGAGAAAAAAATGAAGATGCCATGGGAAGAAAAATTTCAGGAACCAACGTCTAAAGAAGAGGCTAAAAAGATGGTCCAGGATCTTATCGACGAGGCCCAAAAATATGCAAGCATGTTTCCAAAGGAAATCATGGATATCCACGCCGACAGACTTGAGTCATTCCTAAATGGCGATATGTCGTGGGCCGATATCCTTGGGATGCCACATGATTGGCGAAAAGCGGTAGCCGAGGCGGGTTACTCAATGTTTAAGGTTGGCAAATATCGCGATGCGGAGCGTTTCTTTAAGGTCCTCTCCGTCCTTGATTGGGAAAACCCCTATTACCATACAATGATGGGGCAGATTATGCAGCGTCAAAAGGCTTATGTTGAAGCCGTTGTTCATTACAATTTTGCGCTTAAAAAAGATCCAAACAATATAATATGCCTTACCAGTCGCGGCGAATGTTACATGATCACTCATGTATACAAAGAAGCCAGAGAGGATTTCGAAAAGGCAAGCTCGCTTACAGATGAAAAGGATGAATGGGGAAAACGTGCCAGAAGTTTACATGAACATCTAGTTAAGGTTATGAAGGGCAAGGTCCCTGTTAAAAAAGTGACCTCTAAGAAAAAGGGATAATTTAAGGGACGAGCATGGTTAATCAAGTAAAGGCAACAGTTGAGGCAAGGCAGCAGGTAAGAGAGCGGATGGCGGATTTTGCTGAAGAGGTTCGCCATGGTGGTGATATCCACAAGCTCAAGATTAAGTATGCCCAAGCGATTCCACCAGATGTTTTTAAGGATTTCTTTAAAAACCAATCCAAGGTTTTAAATGATGTAATACTAAAAAATGCCAGCTATAAAATGATGATGGCTACTCCGCCAGAGATGCCAGATATGGACCAGTTGCCAAATCATCAGGCCGATGCAAAGTTGCAGGCAAATGAGATGGCGTTCTTGAAACAGAAATTTACCACATTAGGTGCCAAGGAATCCAAGGTGGATGGGAAGGGTGAAACAAAGGCCGTTAAGGGTGCAACTTCATCCGAGGGTGCCGATCAAGGTGCCGATGAATTTGCTCGCGAACTTGCAACCTTCATCGATAATTTTTCATATGAGTTGCTAAAACAGCAGATCCAAGCGCATGGGGAAAAGATGAAGAGGCAGGCGGAGGAATTTCTGCAAAGAGCCAGAGCGATGGTTAAAAATGGTGCAAATCCTATGATTTTGATACATGCCGCTGCCAGGATGCTGCTTGCCGAAAATGGAACCCATTCGATGTCGCTTGGTATAGATATAAAACATGGCCAGGATGTTCAGCGAAGGATTACGGAAGAAATAACCAATCTTGATTCTGGGGACGCAAAGATATACCAATATACAAACCTTATGAAAGAGGAACAACAGAATATGCAATTGACTATGATGTCTGTTCAAAAATGTGTTGAGAGAAGTGAACAAATTCTAAATACGGTCAATATGATGGATAAGGAATATTTAAGAGCGCAACTGGATATCCAACGGAATATCAAACCTTCATAGTTGGGTTACGGGTTGCGAGTTGCGGGTTACAAGTTACGGGTTACGGGTTGAATTATGAAAAGTTACAAAGAGTTGGAGATATATAATTTATCTTATGAATTGGCGTTGAAGGTTCATGCTTTTTCTTTAACATTGCCTAAATATGAACTTTATGAAGAAGGGGCACAGGTTAGACGCTCTTCTAAGGGGATTGTTTCTTGTATAGTTGAAGGATATGGCAGAAGAAGATATAAGGCGGATTTCGTAAAATTTTTAACTTATTCACATGCATCTTGTGACGAAACTATTTTACATTTATCTTTGATTAAAGATACCCATGAAAGGGGAGAATTAAAAGATTTTATTGAAGATTATAATAGGCTAGGCGGAAAAATTAATAAATTTATTGAATACGTTGATAATAATTGGGAGACTAACGCGCAACCCGTAACTCATAACTCGTAACATTATGGTAGAACAAAACAGTACAGAAAATAAAGATATTTCGGGACAAGACAAGAAAATTCAAACGAAGCATATCGAGGATCCTACGCCGGATCGGAAGAAGCGTATCATTCAGCTTCTTTATGATTTTGTAAAAGATAAGATAAGCCTTGCCGAGTTACGCGGAATCAGCAAGAAGAAATTGTATCAATTGGCCGATATCGGCCATGTTAAATTAAAACATGGACGCATTGACGAAGCTGAAAATGTCTTTCAAGCCCTGATACTATTGGATCATAGAAATTCATTTTTTCATTCAGTGATGGGCGCAATTCATCAAAAAAAGAAGAGACCCGTTGAGGCGATATATGAATATACTATGGCGATAAAATTGGATCAGAAGGATGTATCTGCCTATGTCAACCGTGGCGAGGTCTATCTGCGTCACAAAAATTATCGCAAGGCAGCCGAGGACTTGAAGACAGCCATATTGTTGGACATGTCAGGGAGAAATCTCTGGGCGAATAGGGCAAGATCCCTGGTTATTGCCATAAAGAGATCACTTGATTCTGAAAAAATGAAGAGAAAACGGATCGCGGCTACCCGTAATAAACTTATGGGACAGATCAAAAGAACACCAAAGAGTAAATAGTTAGAAATAT
>CAZHVX010000010.1:0-23199 GCA_964536295.1 uncultured Pseudomonadota bacterium | reverse complement strand
ATTTAACTTGAATATAAAGATCTCTCACATTAATATACCAGATATGAGCGAAGACAGCCCAATTATAGTACCTGTTTTAGGTGAATACAAAAAACTATTATCAGAATTTGAATTATTCCTAACGCAACGGCGCCTTGGACATGCAGTTGCAGAACTTCACCAAACCATTCAAAACATCCGCATCTTACTAGGAAAGATGATTTCTCGTCATTTCGTTTCACTTCCTCCTGAGGAAGAGCTTGCATTTACTGAAGTACTTACCGAAGACTTAACCTCAATATGCGAGGAAATGCCAAAAAGCGATGAAAATGATCTAAAATATTTCGATTATTGCATCGCTGAGATACTCTTATGTTTTGAATGGGCACAACAGATCAAGGCAGAGGCTCAGGACCTGGTTACACAAAAAATTATGCTACAGGACATCCCCTTACTACGTCCATTCGACTACGGCCTAAGGGCTCAATTTAGATTGATCACACGCCCCGTTCCAAATATAGTTAAAAGATAATTCCGATCTTACTTAGGGAAGCTCTGAAAAACTCCGTTTTAATGTCATTCCTGCCCCCGCCTGCGCGAGGGTAAACTCCGGCAGGAATCCAGAAGTTATTGAAATGACTGGATCCCCGCCCCCCGACTTCTCGAGGGCAAGCTTCGCGGGGATGACAAACGAGTAATTTTTCAGAGCTTCCTTAAGTAGTCAACATTGCAACATTATCACTTATTTCAAGAATTCCAGTATCAATCTTTCGGGTTATCATTGAGGCGTTGGTTGGTTTATATTTGATGGCACCTTTTCTGAGGCTGGTTAAAAAATACGTATGTCCATCCAATGCAGACACATCACCCTCTTCTGCCGGAACGGAGACAAAATCAACTTCGCCCTCATACTCTAATCCATGGTCATTAAAATATTTTAATATCATCTATTATAATCCCATCTTACTTGCCTTCTCTAGGGCCTCATCTATTGTACCAACCATAAAAAATGCCTGCTCTGGAACGTGATCATGTTGTCCATCTACAATTTCTCGAAAACCTTTAATTGTATCCGATAATTTTACAAACTTACCCTCAATACCAGTGAACTGAGCAGCTACGTGAAATGGTTGGGATAGAAACCGTTGAAGTTTGCGAGCACGAGCAACAATCAATTTGTCATCTTCAGATAATTCTTCAACACCTAAGATTGCAATTGTATCCTGTAAGCTTTTATACCGTTGAAGGACCTTTTGTACCTCGCGAGCAACCTTGTAGTGTTCATCACCAACAATATCCGGAGCTAGTATTCTTGAAGTTGAATCCAATGGATCAACCGCGGGATATATACCAAGCTCGGAAATCTGCCTGGAAAGCACCGTAGTGGCATCCAGGTGTGCAAATGTAGTTGCCGGGGCAGGATCGGTTAGATCGTCCGCGGGAACATATACCGCTTGAACGGATGTAATTGAGCCACTCTTCGTTGATGAAATACGTTCCTGAAGTCTTCCCATCTCTGTTGCGAGGGTCGGTTGATATCCAACCGCAGATGGAAGTCGTCCTAAAAGCGCTGACACTTCAGAGCCTGCCTGCGTAAATCTAAAAATATTATCAATGAACAGTAATACATCCTGATTATCTTCATCACGAAAGTTCTCAGCTATCGTTAGAGCAGACAATGCAACTCGCGCCCTTGCACCGGGAGGTTCATTCATTTGGCCATAAACAAGCGCTGTTTTACTAAGGACTCCTGAATCCTTCATCTCACGCCAGAGGTCATTGCCCTCCCTGGTCCGCTCTCCAACGCCTGCAAATATTGAATATCCGCCATGCTCCATGGCAACATTATGAATCAGCTCCATAATAATAACTGTTTTTCCAACTCCGGCACCTCCAAACAAACCTATCTTTCCACCACGTGAATATGGAACGAGAAGATCAATCACCTTGATCCCTGTTGCAAACATTTCTACCGAGGTTTCTTGTTCTTCAAATGAAGGGGGATCTCTATGAATTGGACGATATTTTTTAACATCCAAAGGCGGGCCATCATCAACGGGTTTTCCGATAACATTTAATATTCTGCCTAAAACACCCTTTCCAACGGGCACCTTAATCTGGTCCTCCGTATTCGTCACTTCCATTCCGCGAACCAAACCGTCCGTTGAATCCATTGCTATAGTACGAACCACGTTTTCACCTACATGCTGAGCAACCTCCAATACAAGATTATGTTTTTCACTACTAATTGATGGATTTGAAACAAGCAGTGCATGATTAATCTCTGGAAGTGATCCCATTTCAAATCTCACATCAACAACCGGCCCCATTACCTGTACAATTTTACCTATTTTTTCCATATTCTATTCCATTTTATGTTATTGTAGCTTTTCATTTTCGACTGGATTAACTGGATTTACTTTTATATTAAAAAAGATCCCTGCTTGCCTCGCCGAAGTCCCCGGGACGTAGGCGGGTCAATCCCGTCAAAAAATGTTTTTATTAACATTGTGCTTCGGCGCCACCAACAATATCCATCAGCTCTCTTGTAATCGCACTCTGGCGCATATGATTATACTCTAAACCCAAAACATTAAGCATCTGGGACGCATTGATAACGGCCCCATCCATAGCGGTGAACCTCGCTGCATGTTCAGACGCAATAGTTTCTAAATAAGCCTGATAAATTTGTGCGGCTATTACTTCAACGGCCAACTTTTCTAGTGTTTTTGCCGGAACAGATCCATAGATATAATCAAAACGATTACCACTTACATCTTCCACTTGAAGTGGTAGTAAATAATCGAATGATGATTCCTGCTGAACTGTTGAGATACACTTGTTGTAAGCGATTAGGGTTCCATCGTACTCCCCAGATAAAAAACGTTTGATAAATCGCCTTGCCATAACCATTGCACGTTCCTTCGTAAAATCACGATAAAGATCCATCATAACACTTTCATAGGGAATATTTCTCGCCTTAAAAAATTCATATCCCTTATGTCCCACAATCGTCGTATCCACCTGTTCACAGTTGTATGGATTTTCCCTGAGATGAGCCTCCATACGTCTTAGAAGCGAACCATTAAAGCTCCCGCAAAGTCCCCTGTCGGACGTAAATACAATCATATCCATTTTTTTGACCGTTTCTCTATGTTCTAAGAGAGGGTGTATCCCTCTACTCATTCTGCTGGCAACTCGAAACAACGTCATACGCATTTCTTGCGTATATTTTCTATGTTTTACCGCATCTTGATGTGCGCGATAAAGTTTTGCAGATGAAATCATTTTCATCGCTTGAGTAATCTTCTGCGTGCCCTTAACGCCTCTGATACGTTTGCGTATTTCCTTTAAACTACCCATCTAGTGATTATTTTTCCTTTTTAAAATCAGTTAGGGCAATATTGATTCTTTGTTTTAGATCCTCACCTAGCTCGCCCCGATCACGTATTTCACCTAATAACTTTGGATATTTGGATTCAATAAAAATCTCTAGATCCTGCATTACCTTTACGACTTCTTCCCTTGCATAGCTATCCAGCCAGCCACTAGAAGCGGCGTACAATTGGATTATCTGCTTCTCCACCGGAATGGGTTCATATTGTCCTTGTTTTAGAACCTCTATTAAACGCTCTCCACGAGCCAGCTGTCTCTGCGCAGATTTATCCAGGGTTGCACCAAATTGTGCAAATGTTGCCAATTCGCGATATTGCGCCAGCTCTATCCTGAGATTACTGGCAACCTGTTTCATTGCCTTAATCTGGGCGGCGCCACCTACTCGTGACACAGACAATCCAACCGAAATTGCCGGCCTTACTCCCGCATGAAAAAGTTCGCCATCTAGATAAATCTGACCATCCGTAATTGAAATGACGTTTGTCGGTACGTAGGCAGAAACATCTCCGGATTGTGTTTCAATAATGGGTAGCGCAGTTAATGAGCCCCCTCCATTTTTATCACTCATTTGGGCCGCACGCTCCAAGAGTCTTGAATGTAGATAAAATATATCTCCTGGGTATGCCTCACGGCCAGGAGGACGCCTTAACAGAAGCGAAATCTCACGATAAGCCCATGCATGTTTTGATAAATCATCATACACGATTAATGCATGCTCTCCCCTGTCCCTTATATGTTCGGCGATTGCAACTCCCGTATATGGCGCTATAAATTGCAGCGCAGCAGCATCCGACGCACTTGCAACAACCACCGTGGTATATTTTAGTGCACCGGTTTGTCTGAATTTTTCAACAATCCTTGCAACGGTGGACATCTTTTGGCCAATAGCAACATAAATACACTTCACCTCCGTATCGCGTTGATTGATTATCGTATCGATGGCCAACGCCGTTTTCCCCGTTTGACGATCACCAATAATTAATTCACGTTGTCCTCTTCCGATAGGTGTTAGAGCATCAATAACTTTCAAACCTGTTTGAAGGGGCACTGTAACAGATTTTCTTGCAACTATCCCCGGTGCCTTTACTTCAATTTTTCTATTTTCTCTTCCCTGGATATCACCCAAACCATCAATTGGGTTTCCAAGGGCATCAACAACGCGCCCCATTACTGCAGCGCCCACAGGAACGGAAACTATTTCACCGGTTCTTTTTACAAGATCTTCTTCTTTTAGTAACGAATCATCTCCTAGTATTGCAATGCCTACGTTATCCTCTTCCAGATTCAAAACAATACCCTTAATGCCATGAGGGAACTCGACCATCTCTGATGACATAACATTGGAAAGGCCCCTAACGCGAGATATCCCATCCCCTACGACTATAATGTGACCAATCTCCTCAGCCTCTATGACTTTTCCGTATTTTTTGATCTGTTCCTTGATAATATAACTTATATCATCTACTCTAATATCCATAGAACCTCGACGTTATGTTAATCTTTGGCTTAAAGCCAGCCGCATTTTTTCTAATTCCTTTTCAACGCTTCCGTCAAATACTTTACTATTAAACTTCAGTTTTATTCCACCAATCATAGAAGCATCAATCTTGTTTTCTATTTTTACATTTTTTTGAACAGCCCTCGTTAGTATATTTTCGATTTCATTTTTAAGATCTTTTTCAATTTCTTTTGCAGTAATTACAGAAACCCTCATCTCATGACGAGACGCCTCCAAAAGGTTTCTCGATGCAATAGCAATTTCTTTTAAAAAACAGAAATGGTGTTTTTCAATTAAAAGACACGTTAGGTTCCTTAAATTCTGATCCAAATTGACCTTTTTTGCTATCCTGGCCATCGTCTCCAGGCGTAACGATTTGGGTATCCTGAAATCCCCAATCATCCCCTTAAAACCGTCTACTTTTTCCCAAATTTCAATTAGCTTGGTCAAATCTTCGCACAACTTATCAAATGATTCGGTGTCATGACTTAACATATAAATCGCGCGGGCGTATTTTTTTGCCAGCAATCTATCCATAATCAAACACCTACTCTTTTGTAATCAGCTTCAAACCTGCTGAGATAACTCTTTATTAATCTCTCCTGATCCTCTTCTCTCAATTTTGTCTTGATTATAACCTTTGCTTTTTTTATGGCCACATCAACGCTTGCTTTTTGTACTCTCTCATTTGCATGTTCAGTTAGCTTATTCAGCATCAATTGCGAATTTTCTTTGGTTTTCTGTACCACATGTTCAGTTTTCCTAATAATAGTGTCTCTCTCCAGCTCCCCCTCGTGTTGCAGCTCTCCCCGTAATGCCTTTATTTCTAAATCAATGTTTCTGATCATTTTTTCATATCGCTCTAATCTTGTAATTGCATCTCTTTTTTTATCTTCGGCTTTTGTAATACGTGAATTAATAACCCTACTACGTGTAATGAAAAAAGCATTAAATGGATAACCTATGAAAACTAAAAAAATGAAAAACAATATAATGAAGTTAATTAATTGCCACATCATATTTCTCTCTCCAAGATTTTTTCTGCGATCTCGATGGAAAGCATTTCAATCTTTTCTTCAAGCCTCTTTTCCGCTAAAAGGCTTTCTTTCTGGATGTTTTCTTTGGTTTCTTTGAAGATATCTGCGATTTCATGGCGAGTTTTGGTCAACAATTCATCTCTTTTGATTTCACCTTCGCGTCTAATTGATTCCTTGAGCGTACGAGCTTCCTCCATAGCCTGTTTTATCCGCAACTCATAGTCCTTCAGCTTACCTTCGGCTTTTTCTTCCAACTCGCTCGCATAATTCATAGCTCCGCTTGTCGCTTCATGACGGCGTTTTAATATTTTGACGATTGGCTTAAACACAAGCAGATTAAGGACCAGCGTAACAGCAATAAATATAGCGATCTGAATAAACACTGTCCAATCCGGGATCAACTGAATATGAGGTGTAACTGCTAAAACTGATAGCATTGCAATGCATCCCCCCTAACCCGGATTCCTCACCAGTTGGTTCGAAATCCGCACTCCGTGCTTCGACTCATCCCGCTTGAAGTGGGATTCGCTCAGGGTTAGCCTTGAGCGAGGTGTAAAAGCACCGAGTCGAAACTTTTTGCGCCAAGTAGCGCAAAAAGTGCATTTCTCTCAAAACACGTTAGCATATTGTGAGAAATGCAGGCTAAAAATAACTTAGGCAACCAGTTAATAGTACTGATTGCCCAAATAATTTGCTTACATTACCGCTTCATCTGGAATTAACTCTTCATCTTTTTTGGCCGAACCAATTGGTGTAACTTTTAATTCCTGCGCAACCTCATCATGCTCCATCTTGGAATTGCCGTGGAAGACAACTCCATCATCGATACATAATGTATGGGTTTTGATATTGGCAATAACAACGGCTGGCATTCTCATCTCTATCTTTGATTTCGCCTCAATCTCTCCCTGTACCTTTCCAAATATAACAACGGTGTCTGCTTTAATTTTGGCATTCACGCAACCCTCGTTACCCACGACCAGTGTACCATCAGAATAGACCTCACCCTTGAAATCACCATTGATTTGAACTGTACCTTCGAAGTTAAGTTTTCCTTCAAAAACACATCCGCGATCGAGCAAACCATTTACACGATCTGATTTTTTTGCTCCCCCTTTGTCTCCTCTTCCGAATAACATTTTGGTTCTCCTCTCTATTTAAATTATAATAGATTAATTATCCCATTATCTTGTTGTAGATCCTTTGAAGATCTCCATCAGAGTAATACTCAACAATAATCTGTCCCCCAACCTTTGATGGTTTTATTGTAACCTTGGATCCAAACCTCTGCTTAAGATTTTCACACAAGTTCACCATCTGCGGGGTTAGGCCTTTGGTCCCCTTGATAACCTTTGTACGCAATTTATTAACGCGTCTTTGTATCAACTTTTCAATATCCCGCACGGTCAGCTTTGCCTTAATGATCTGGTCTCTAAGGTATATCTGCTCTTGAGGATTGGTTATTGCCAGGATTGCTCGCGCATGTCCAGCAGAGATTTTGCCTGTAGCAACATCGCTCTGGATTATCTTAGGGAGCCTTAACAATCTAACCGAGTTGGCTACGGCAACCCTAGATTTACCAACCTTTTCCGCAACTTCCTCCTGCGACATATTAAATTGCGACATCAAGCCTTCGTAGGCCGCTGCCTCTTCAATTGCATTCAAATTCTCACGCTGAATATTTTCAATCAGCGCTAGTTCAAGTATTTCGTCACTTTCCACATTTTTGATAATCGCTGGAATCTCTTCTAGACCGGCCTCCCTTGCTCCTCGAAGGCGCCGCTCTCCCGCTATTAATTCATATCTTCCACCCCCAAGGGGCGTAACCATAATTGGTTGAAGTACGCCATGTTCCTTTATGGAAGATGCGAGTTCATTGATGGCTTCCTCATTAAATTCCTTCCGTGGTTGCTGCCTGTTAGGCGCGATGTTTTCCAGCTTCAATTTAACCAATCCCTCGGATTTAGCCGCGTTCTCTGACAATGCTGTTGAAGCATGCACAGCGGGCATCATATCTTCCGTTTTTTTGCTTGGAATTAGAGAAGATAACCCCTTACCTAAAGCCCTTCTTTGCTGCATATTTCTCCCTTTCTTATCTATATTTTTTACAAAATCATTCAATTTGTCACGATTTGCTCAACATTTTGATGAATATTATCATTTTTCTGTTCAAATGTATCAATTTGTCCCTCAATCACCTCTTTTGCCAACTCAAAATAACTCTCCGACCCCTTTGACGCAATGTCGTATAAAAGAATTGGCTTACCATGGCTTGGGGCCTCACTTAGTCTCACATTTCTTGGAATTGAGGATTTATAAACAAGGGTTCCAAAGTGCGTCCGAATTTCATTCACAACCTGATGTGATAGATTGTTTCTACCATCAAACATCGTCAGTACGATTCCCTCGATAGTAAGTTCGGGGTTGAGGCTATCCCTAACAAGCTCAATTGTTCTTTGAAGATCAGTTAGCCCCTCCATAGCGTAATATTCACATTGAACCGGGACAATAACCGAATCTGCAGCCGTTAGGGCATTTATTGTCAATAAACCCAATGAAGGTGGACAATCGATGATTATAAAATCAAATTGATCTCGAATTTTGGATATGGGCCTCTTTAAACATGTTTCCCGCGAAAGGGCATCAACGAGCTCTAATTGGGCCCCAACCAGATTGGTATTTGAAGGGATAAGCTTTAAATACTCCAATTCGGTATCTATCATTGCGTCTTTGGCCTCAGCATTGCCTATTATCACATTATAAACACTTGTTTCAAAAGAATACTTATCAAAACCCAGCCCAGTCGTCGCATTTCCCTGTGGGTCAAGATCAATAATAAGCGTTTTCTTCTCTGCGGCAGCCAAACTTGCTGAAAGGTTGATTGAAGTTGTGGTCTTGCCAACACCACCCTTTTGATTACAAATAGCAATGATCTTTGACATATGATTCCCCTCAATTGATGAAGTTCTTTCTATGATTTTTTAGGTTAAATGACAAGCAAAAATTGTTTCACGTGAAACAATCCGTTTTTATTGAATCATTTCATATAGTTACAACTGCAGTACCTATGCAAGATAATTGGCAACTTTTTTATTTTTCAGCCGAATATACACAAGAAAAGATTGTAGTTATTGACATCTTCCGTAAATATAGATATTTAGTGACTTTCGGAGAAACAAATGAATTACAGACCCATGCTAATAACGCTCTTGATATTGCTACTGCTGAATTTAAGCTGTGCGAGTGACAAAATACCAAAGGATGATAACACGGAGAATCAGACCGGCTCAACAAATGCTGGCGATGAAGGTTCTTCTGCATCTGATGAAGAGTATGATATTTTTTTTGAACCAGCCGTTGATCTAGATCCAGAGGGAAATAGCCAAGATACAGATTCCAATATTACAAATGAAATGTTGTATTTTACACAAGATGTACTTGGAAAGGCCTATATCGAGGACCTAAAATTCGCGATCACTTCACTTGAAGATATAGAATCGACAACGGATATTTCTCTTATGATATTCAATGGAACCAACAGCGGAAGTTTTCAATTCAGCACCACGGGATTTGCAGAAGATACGCTATCTAGCGACGGATACACCACAATGACCGTTTATGATCCGCTTCGCGTTAGACTAACCTTTAATAACTACCAGCACACTCACCCGTGCCTTGGAACGGTTACGATCCACGGCGAGGTCGAATGCTACATCAAGGGCGTATTGAACAACCAATTCAATGAAATGCTTTCAAAGGGGACATGTGTGACGGGCACCTTTACAAAATTAGGAAATGTTTCCTACAAATATAGCACCTACGAACACCGTATGTCTTTTGTTCTTGGAGTTGATATCGACGGGGATCCGTACGATTTAAGCAATTATCTCTTCAGCGGCAAAGTCACAATCAATGGGTATCAGCCAGAGCTGGACGCGCTTCTAACGATGCAACCAAAGTGCAAATTATCTAATTGATTTTAACTGAAGAATTTTCTGACAAAGTTTAGAAAATTATTTTCTTTGGGCTGCGTTATTTCTGCGAGCAACCTTTCAGCCCCATCATTACCATTAACAAATTGTTTTTTAATTAAAGATTGGAATTCATTACTTGTAGCATCGCCTACCAAGCTCACCAATCTCACTGCATCAACAGGATCAGTATCAACTTTTAATCCACCGAAATACATCACTCACCCCTTGATAAATTTCGATCAAACCTACCCCTAATTATATTATCGGCTGATCACACCCCGATAGTTGCCTTTGAAATATAAACCTATAACTTATTGATATTATTAGTTTCTTGCGGCGGCAAAATATGCGCTTTTCATGACATCATAATCTGAAAAGTTTTTCTCTTTGATAAATTTTTGCAAAAGAAGTGCCTCAATTTTACGGTCACTTTTGGTAAGTTTTTTTATCAGTTCCTTATATACAAATAAAACCTCTTGCGATTTACCCTCCTTAACTCTTAAAATCATCCCCCTCACAACTGCAATATTTCTTTTAATTTCACTGTAATCCCATGAAGACATTTTCCTCATAAATCGTTTTGATGCTTGTTTCCTGTCGTTGGAATCTCCTAATATAAGCGCAGTTGCGGACACTACACCCACTGGCCCATTATTTTCCTTTCTATTTTTGACTGAATAATCGACGGCCACCACTGCAGGAACTCTGGGCGTCTTTTCAACATCCACGTAGCGGTCGATTTCTACACCACTCTCTCTCCCGCTAAACCGCATCACTGTTGGAAAACTGCTTATACCCATCTGCATTGCCAACCCCATACCCTTCGTTTTTATAAATATATGGTCCTTAAATTTTTTAGAATACCCCTCAAAAACGGGCATGTATTTTTTACAGTGGCCACAACCATTCATGGTAAAAAACACAAATGCATATTGGCCACCCTTCATATTATCTAATATTTCGTTGAGCTCTGCCTTGGAGCTAACTTCAAGAATTTTTGAATCCACTGATGAAGACCCTTGTCTTTCCTCGGTGCTTTTAACGCACTGTGGTTGTGACGCAATCGACTTGCCCGCCGATAACGCATATTTGAAGCGATCTTCCCAGTCGCTGTCACCATCGTCGTCTTGATCGCTAACATAATTTTTCCAAAAATATGGAGCAAACTCAGAGCAGCAGGTTTCTTCCCCATTCGCCCCGGCAGATATAAACAACGTTTTTGGATCATCCAAAAAAAGTTTTGCCCAGTTCCCACTATAACATTGATCCATAATGACGGTTCTTTTTCCATATACAACTTCATCTAAGAGAGTATCGACGGGCTCTACGTAACATCCTTCGGTAAGACAAATTCCGCCATCACCGCCCCTTACCGCACCATGGCCAGTTGTATAGATTACCAATTCATCATTGGAATCTATCTTTGTCTTGAGATCAGCGACCAACTCTTTGAGACCATATAGGGAGGCACTATCATAGTGATCACACTGTGTACGAGGCCTTGCAACGCTTGCAACGTAGGTCTCGTAATCATCACCACCAAAAACTGCAAGGGCCCGTTCTACGTTTTGTTTGTGTCTTTCTTCGGTATCGCCATTTATGATAAGGGCGTACCTCTTGACTGGATCAACCATCCTTTCCTTTCCACATTCAACCAATCCAACAACATGAACAGCGAAACAACCTCACGTGGCTAGGAAGTGCAACAGATATGCCATTTAAATGGTTATGGAATTTTTCGCGAAATAACAACAAGTTGAAAGAAATTTTGATAATAACAGTCTCAATATATGAACATTATATTTTTCAGAAACAATACACATTCGCATTTTTTTCCTATTTACTGGAACCACCATTGATCAACTTTACGTAATGATAATTTATTGGACTTATCAAAAACAAGCGACATTGGGGTATTGCTTTCGCTAAATCGGTTTCGCTTCGGTGATTTTGCTTCAGCCAGGGGCTGATCCGCCTACATACATTAGCTAAATCGGTGGCGGACAAACGCCCCAGCCCGTCTTCATATTTTTTGTATGATTGCTGGAGGGGGAAAATCACCTGCTCGTTCGGCCGTTAATATCTAGGCTTGGATGAACGGCCTCTCGAAGCCCTCAAGGCTAATCCTGAGCGAATCCAGCTTCAAGCGGGATGAGTCGAAGCCTGGAGGGTGGATTTCGAAATCATTATAGAGATATTGACCCTCTCTGCACGCACGTAGTTGATATCAAATCCGATCGTTCTTAAAACCTTGACCAATTGAGGATTGACTGTCTGCGCAAAAATATCGTGTTGTTTTCCCTGGTGCGCTTCTATAAGTGTTTTGATATCCATAGCTTGCTGAGATAACACACCTTCCTTAGAAAATGCAAGAAATTGTGCAATTCAGTCCACATTTTCCACCAAACCTTCATCAAAAAGGGGTCCCCTTTTTGATGAAGGTTTGAGCATATCTGCCCGAAATTATTGGTTATTTATATCTTTTTAAAGCCGTTAAAATTGCGGTTTTACCGAAAGAACGCAACTTTATTCGACAAATGACGAAAAATATGTTAAGCCGCCACGCTTGGCAGCTGTGTCCAAAATTTTAAAACTTTGCACAAATGCATCCGACACTAAAAGTGAGGTTTAATTAGATGATTTCAGGCGGAGACACATTAAAAACACTATCAGGATTACCGGACGTGTCGCAGACTGCCGCGGAATTTGTAACAAGTGACGATGGACAATTATTGCAGGCAACTCCGGATAATAGCAGTGCGTCCGGCCAAAGCGGCTTTAGCGTCTGTGATAATTTGGGAAAAGGGCTTTTGCATGATCCCAATCAGAGTGCGGCTCAAAACTCAATATGGAATCCATTTGCATCGGATGAAATGTTTTCCATGCAGCCGCCCGGCACGAACAACATAACAAAAGAAGACGGCGTAGTTCTTCAAACATTCAAATTTATCCCAGAAAACAAAGCGGCTCTTATCAAGAGAATAGATGATTATTATGGTCTAACGACAAAAGAAATCACCTCCGGTGAGGGGAAAAAACAGGCCGAAGCGCTTCTTCCCTTGGTTTTATGGTATAACACAAGCCTGTCTTTTGAAAACTTTCGTGCCGGCATGATACGCCTTCCTGCGCCCGAACATCTTGATCGGTTAAAAGATATATTTATTAATATCCAGGTCAGCATAACAGCCGCCAACATAGAAGGGGTGCGCGAAAGGGCATACAATGTTTCAAGGCTTTTGATATCACAGACAAAGGCCGTTGCCTATGGTGAGCTTAGCGATGAAAATACATTTAATGAGTTGACCAAATCACAGGCCTCCTTTTTGGTCAACATGACCAATCGTCTGATGAGTGAATTTGAAAACTATATCGATAGTTTGGATACATAGGATTATTTTACGTTGATGGATGGTGCCAACAAGATCGGAAATTTTTCTGCCGGAATTGAAGCAATAGAAGGCCTTCTTAATATTTTCTCAGAGCACCCAGTTCCTCTTCGCTGGCGCGCGATTGGTGAAATTCTACAGGGATTGGTTGCAGATGATGAGGTTTATCTCGACAGCGGTCTTAAAGGAGCGCACATCATACCAACGGCAATGAACGCGGCGGCACTTTTAAACGCGATGAAAGAAGATTTTAAGAGCCAGGCCGCCTCCGTCATGTCCGGCGAATATGAATTTTTATTGAATGCTGGGCTTCTGACCGAAGATTCCGAAGAAGACGATCTATTGTCTACGCAGGGGCCTGCACAGATGAGTTTTGATTATAACCAGGTGTTTGGCGCCGGTTTCAAATTCGCGGAATTTAAAAATGACAAAATATTTTATAGATTAAGAGATGAGGGATATGTAAAGGGCAGCAAGGCATTTCGAAGGGTGTTGGAAGGCTTGAAAAACCAGCATCCTGATTGGTACGACGCGCTGATAAGCTATTTAAAATCGATAGATGAAGCCAATATTTTGGATTCTTCTCTTGACATGGCCATTTCCGAAAATCGTCCGAATTGTGATAAAATTCCGAGGATGATAGGTCCGTTCCTGCTTCCACCCGAGGTCGTTTGCCCGGTCAGCAAAAAAAGTGAAGAATCCGGCGAAGGGAGTTTCGCGGATATTTGGGGCGACGATCCCTATTCATATTTAAATGAGAACGATCACGATGAATCAAAGATCGTTGGAAAAATATCGGTCGATCCATATACACATCTGATAAATGTATTTGAAAAGGAAAGTCAGAGGCTTGAAGACGCGAATCTCCCCGGTTTTCTCGCGGCGGTTGCGATGCAATATGATGATCAGATTAAAAGACCGGAATTTTACACAGACAATGATGAAAAGCGCGGTCAGAGCATCAGACAACAGATAAACAGCCAAATAGACGCGTTTTCATCGGATGGCCTGCGGCAATTTATAGAAGAACACGACAAGCCGATGGGGCTTTTGCCGTTTTCCGAATACTACGGCCTTACATTGCAGGGGCCCAAACTCGGCAATTCTGTAGAGGGTTATATCCGGGAATTACGGCAAGTTCGGGCGCTGGTTTGGGAAGGAAAAATTGATGAGGCCGAAGCTAGGTTTGAGGCCATCCTTGCGGCGATAGAAAAATTTTACGGCAAAATCGATGAGGCCCAGGAATCAATAGATTCATGGGCAACTTTTGGGGCAACTCTTCCGAAAGAATGCCTTGAAACGGCCATTCTTTTTGCGGCTAGCGAGGTTACATTCGGCGCGATCTCGGGTGTTGGGATCGCGAGAGTTTTGACAAAATATGAAAGCATTGTCAGGCTGCTTAAACCAAAAACTCTTTCAACATTAATCAAGGTTGCGAGACTCACCTCAGTTACAACGGGTTATCATATATTTGATGAATTGGCCGATCAAAAGTTGACCAGAAATTACGGCGGAGTTTTAAAAACAACGTGGCATCATGTGTCGGGCATTGGGGCAATGACGGCGGCCATCCTGGGCGGTCAGGGCGCGATTGGATTATTTTGGAAGGGGGCTCATAGAACGATATATGCCAGGGCCTATAAGTCGGCCGAAAAAATGGTGAATGAGACGTTACAGAAAGAGGCGACAGAATTTGCCGCGCAACTCGCAAAAGAGGGAATGAGCGCCTCTAAAGCGGCGCTCAAGGTTGAACAATGGCTTATTTACCGTGGATTTGAACCTGTGGTAGCAAGATCTGCGGCCTCAAGCATCAATTCGATGGCCGAAAAAGAAATTGAATCGGTTCTGTTGGGGCATCTGCCGCATCTGAAACCCAGCGCGGTGCTTGTTGGTAAAGAGGCGGCGAGGCTTTGGAGTGAGGTATCCCCAAGGGCCATGACCGCCTTAAGGTCGGCCGCCTTTGGCGCTGAAGTCGCCGGATTCGGCGTAGTGGAAACCGGACTTGGATTTATAAAGGATGCGTCCGAGTTATTCGATAATGGCTTGGAAAATACGATTGTCCATGTAACGCCGAAGGCCTGGGCCAGAAGGGCATCGTTTCTGTTGGGCATCAGGATTGCGAATGCGATGGTTGCTCCTTTTAATAATGTCTTGAGTAAACCGACAAGAAAATGGGCCAAGAAAATTTATGGTGAAAAACTTAACGACATAGATATCAGGGCCGCTGAAGTCACAAAGAGATTGAAAGAGCTGGATGAAATGAGAGACAAGGCCCCTGAAAAAGATGTCAGGGACGCGTTGGCCGAGGCTGAAAACATAGCAAGGAAAAGAATAAATCTTTATAATGCGATGCTGACCGCTATCTCACACGGGCCAAAAGAGGATATTGAAAAGATTCGTGGCCGCATTGCGGAGGAAAGCTTTAATCTGCAGCTTTTCAGGATAAGCAGAGTGCAGGCAGATGT
Source organism: uncultured Pseudomonadota bacterium (assembly GCA_964536295.1). Taxonomy (GTDB): domain Bacteria; phylum UBA10199; class UBA10199; order CAZHVX01; family CAZHVX01; genus CAZHVX01. The sequence goes on along the minus strand of CAZHVX010000010.1, from coordinate 7,464 downwards.
CCTTGTTAATATCGTAGAGGCCGGCGGCGCTCCGAATTTAAGCAGGGGCTCGTTCGAAACCGGCGAGGGAGTCGCTGGTTACAGAGTATATAATGTTCCTCAAAAAGGTGAATCGAATAAAACGATCGACAACTGGAGAGCGGGTGTAGCGGCTAAGATCGAAGCGGCGGGCGGATATATAGACATGGTCGGGGATGTGATGTTTGTATATCTTCCGGCCGTCAAGCGATATGAGGTCTGGGTGCCGCGTCTACGCGAAGGCAATATTGTCGATCCAAAATTTGAGCCTCAGAGACTGTTCGAATTAAAAGGTATGCAACGCGGTGTAAACGAGGGGGTAGAGCCGGAGAACATTACATACGTTGAAGGAAACCCGGCCCTAGTGGTTTCTACCGCCGCCAACAGAGGCACACCGTTTGAGGTTGTAGCAAATTCGAAAATTAATCGCGATGGAAGTGAAACGTTCATCCTGACAAGAGGAACCAAACACGCAGGCGTCAGTATCGCTGATGGAAGCCCTGTGGCACACAACCATGGAAGATTTGGACAGACTTCATTCAGCATTCAGGATGTGCTGATGATGGTTGACCATGCCGGTCTGCACGGTGAAGGGCCGAGGGGAAATTCGTTCTGTAACGCGAAAGGAGAATTCACACATACGGTTATGCAGGAAAGGGGCCTGTCTGCGATGGTCTATAACAGGAAGCCCGGTGAAATGAGGATCCTCTTTGGCCTATACGATAAAAATGGCCAGCTGAAGCCGATTGACAGGCTTTATCTCATGAGGTTGGCCGGATTTAACACAGAAGCGGCAAAGGCATATTTCTATGTGGTCAGGCTTTTAAACAAACATAACGGGGATGTTCGCGCCGCTAGGGCAGAATTTGAATCAGGCCGGGGGCTTGAAGGAGACGCAAGATACATCGCCAAACTGGTCATAGAACACTATGATACGAGCAAAGAAATCACAGATTATTTGAATAAGGTTGCCAATCTCAAGATTACCTTAGAATCCACGACAGTTGAGAAGGTGAGGGAGGCCCATAAAAAATTATGGGATGGATCGAATGTTTCAAGCGAAGGAGTTGAGAAGGGTAAGAAACCCTCTTTATCAAAAAGATCAAAGGGTCCTTCGCTATTTCCAGGCGACGGCTTTGATGCAAGCAATGATAAGGCGTCAGCCCGGCTGACAGAGCTTATTGGTATAGCCGATGATGTGGCTCAAAGGTATTTTCCGGAAACCTTAAAAGGGCGTTATAAGATTGCCAGGCAAATGGTACACGACAGGGTCTGGCAACTCTTATCAAATGTCACAGGTTGTCCTTATATCATTAATGACCCCAAAGTGATCAGGCAATTAGCACAGCGCACGGCGGCCGATGTTCATTCTGAGATGTATGGATTAACGGGCCGCAGATCTGTCGGCGATCTCAATGCAACGGATCCGGTTGTTAGAGGGGCCTTCATGAGGGCCTTTGGATATACGCGAGATAAGGCAGACAAAATTGTGAGCATGCTGAGGAGCGAACAGCAGATGGCCCTGAGCTATGCGTTTCAACAGTCATACACCGATCAGGCAATGTCATCCGATTCGGTATACCAGTTAGCCGTTAAACTTTTGGCCTCCAATGTCATGGAAATTGTGGACGGCAGGAATTGTTATCTTAGAAAACTAATGAATAAAAAGGTCGTTAGCAGAGATGCTGTTCAATACGCCTTGAGCCTGATGAAGCCGGAGGTGCTGGCGGCCATCGTTGGAGAACCTACTTATATAGGACAGATAAGGATCCTTAAGTTCCTTTGTGATATTTCAGAAAATTCAACTATCAATGGCTTTAGCAGAAGTCGGTTCATCAATAACGATGAGATGTCGCGGGTAGCGAAAAAACTGGAGAACCTGCGCACAGCGGCAATGAATGCGCACGATCGTTCCACGGAAGAACAAACTAAGTTTTTGAGAACGGTCGAGGACTCAGCGTTCTATTATAAACTATTAGAAGGGCTGGAGATGGCTGAAGGCCTTGGCATGCAAAAAGCTGGCAGGCTCAGAATAGCCATCATCGCAGCGGGTGTGTCGCCTGAAAATGTCTATAGATTTATGCCGGTTGTGACAGAGGTTATATCGGAGCTTGGCAGGGGCGATGGCAGCCCTGCCAAAAAGCCGGTTGTGACAGAGGTTATATCGGAGCTAAAAGATCAGGGAGACCTGCAGGGAACCAACCCGCTGCTGCATTCGAGGCGTCCGCCGATGCGTCCGGGAGATGGTCACGAGCAGGATGCGAAGCCGTCCGTTGAATATGAGAAGCTGCTAGGCAAACCAAATTTAAGCAGCCGCGAGATCGCGCGCTCCTTAAGCGAAATTCTAAATTTTGAACAGGGCAGCGCGGAACGCCAGCGTCTTGAAAGAGAAATGACGTCTACCTATGGCCAAATGGCCAGGCGGGTGCAATTTAGCGTAGATGATGGAAGCTATCTTGCCCTTATGACGCAGACTGGGAAAGCAAGCAGAGGTAGACGCGAGGCATTGAGGGACATATTTGAATGGGCCTCTGATTCTCATTTGAGGCCGCATCTCCGGAAGATATTAAAGACACTGTCTGACTCTGGCGAGACAATGGAAGCCTTAATGTTCATGTCAGTGCTTTATGGAAATCGTTCCAAAGATAAATATATAAATCAAGACGCGATCGATTTTGTTATACTTGAGGCGTCAAAAATTATTGATATGGCTGAGACCAAGGGTGTTAAGCTTAGTGGAGCTCTTCTCCTCACAATAATAAGAACCGACACCAAATTATATCGGGATAGACGCTACATTACCGGTGCGGCCGCGGAATTAAGCGCCGTCATTGGAGATATAGAATCGGGAGAATATTCCGAGATTATTATTATTCCGCGAGAATCTGGCAGCATCCATGATTATCAATTATGGCGACAGCCCATTACACCTGATTATATAAGGATACGCAGGGACTCAGGGGATGTTGAAATTGTTGAAGTGAAAAATCAAGTTGCCCGCGAACTGACTTCAGAAAATGTATCATTCAGTGAAACTCAGGAATGGCTTGTTGGGTTCTTTTCGTACGGAGCGAACCAAATCAGGGATTATGTGGAGAGACACCCTGAAATATCCAAGCCCAAGTTGGTTATTAATATTGTTATATCGGGTTTCGATTTGGCAAAGAATTCAGATGGCACACTTGATACTATTAAGGAAAGACTTGGTTCTGTTCTTGATGAGTTTTTGGTAAAGAATCCAGATATTGCTTACGCGGGTGTTGTTGTGGGAGAAACCGTGTTTAGTGGTGATATAAATGGTAGAAATTTTCTGGTTCCTAATTATATTTTTGATCGGTACAGAGTTGAAAGAAAAGATGCCTGTATTTCGGTTTCTTCGCAGCTGAAAATGGAAAAGGCGGGAGCGGTGGGCCCTAGGCCGATAGACAGGGGGTCAAGGGGTGGCGGGCCGTTAAGCCATAGACCGTTTGAAGGATTGGGACGGCCTGATAATGAAACCAAATTGCCGCCAAGCAAAAAACCAGCTTCTGCAACAAGCGCCGGCAAGCTCACAAGCCCGGGGGGCGATTCAGTTCCGCTTGCACCAAGAAGCGGTTTGACCTCTGATGTGAGAGATGCCTTAAAACCGGGTAAACCTATTCGTGAATCCAGCATCCCCAAATTTGCACAATGGGTTGAAGTTGGTGGCTTTAAACCAGAAAAGCCAGGAGAAACAGAGGCCCATGTAGGTTATGATTTTGGTGGATATCTGGGCACTGATGGTAATTTTATCATAGGTCTTCCGTCCGGGCTTGAAATTTATCCTATCGCAGATGGTGTTGTAATTAGCAGGTCCAATTTAGAAGACATTACAACAAGTTCATATCATCAATCGCTACAAATTCGGCATGACGATGGCACAGTTACAGAATATGCACATGTTTGGTCCGAGGTTGAAATAGGACAGCGCGTAACAAGGGATACGGTTGTTGGGTGTTTGGTTGGTGCCGAGCGGGGTGCGCAACAATCAAAATATGTTCATCTTCATATTAACGTGCGAAGGGATGGGCAAGAACTTGATCCGCGGGAAGTAATCGGGTTTGAAGCTCAAGATTCTGAATCCACATTAAGAGATCCAAAGCTCAGAATTATATTCGGAAATGGGCACGAGGTGGTTGGTTCATCCTATTCCGGTGTATTCAAACAGCTTTTTAATGCAGGCAAAGTGGATATGCGTGGTGCGATGGGCTTTAAGCTACGTCCACAGCCAGAACCGATGAATCCCGGCAGCGGTGTAGACGGCTTTTTCTCGGTTGATAACAGCAAATTTGTATCCCTTTTAAAAGAAAAGTGGAGCTTGGCATTGCGGGACATTGGAGATTTGGAACAATTTGCAAGAACAACACAGAAAATGGAAGTCACAGCCTATGGGGCGAGAAATTTTGGTCTCGGTTTTCAAGATTTAGATCCCAGAATTCAAGATAGGATAAGATTTATTTCAGGTTTATACAGAAGCGTTATCAAAAAAAATGGCGGCAGAGAGTTTGTTGTCCAAGAACCCCTAATGACATGTTTTGATGTAGCACTTGGAACATCAAATGATGCAGAGCTTTACGAAACGTTGGGAAGCTATTTTGTCGAAACACAAACTCCAAAAGTTGGAGATGTAATTGTCTATTACAGCGATAGATTAGGCATTACCCACGGGGCGATTGTGACCGAGGTTGAAGTAGGTACAAATGAAGTCAAAAAAGTTTTTGTAAAGTATGGATTGCACACATATAGTTTTGAGGTTGGCCCGGATTGCGCCAATAAATCATATGGAAATAAATATAAGGCCTATAGTCTTGATCCATTGCGCGATCCAAGTGGAGAGAGACGCCTGAAGATAATTGCAAACGTTGAAATGGCCGGCAATCCCGAGCTTGCCGATCGATTAAGCGTGATATATTTCCCGGATGGAAAGTGTGAAGATCCTTCAACTGAACTTTCTCGCGGCCTCTTGAATGCTGGAGATGGAATAGGCGGTGCGCAAAGGCTAATCAGCGAAATAAGTGCGGATGAATTGTTGGCACTGCCTAAAGATCAATTCATTGCCGCAATTCGCGGGGAAGAAGTTAGAATGTTCCCAGAATTAGGTTCGGATGAAGGCAAAATATTTAGTTCAGGCGGAATTGAATACGTCATATTCGAACCGAGCTGGTATTTTAAAAGCGGAATGATATCGCAGGAAACGATAAAAGATTTGAGGGCAAATCGAGGGAAAAAGGTCTTGATGATCGGGGAAGGGCCGGCGCACCTCTCTAGATTTTTGGTTGAAAGGCTGGGCGTAAATAGAGACCAGATCGCAATCTCGGATATTAATGATGATCAAATGCCGAACGGCTTTCAAAAGTTTGTTTTCAATATGTGGAAGCCTTGGCCCAAAGGCCTATCCAATTACGATTATATATTTGTCAATGAAGCCACGTTTATTAACCGGATTGACGATCCAATAAGTGTATTAACTAATTTGGTCTTGACCGCAAGCGGGCATTTGAACGCCGGTGGAGTAGTTGGCATTAAAGGATTTTTTAGTATTGTATATAAAGACGGTAACAGCAAAAACATCCCAAGTGATGTCGTAAGGAACATTTCAAGGGCAAGAAACGATCTAGAGGTTACAATAATAAGGGCTTGCAAAGGCGCAGATGCTGTGGGGACGATTCTTGTACGAAAAACAGAGGCCTGCAGGCCAGATGCAGTAGATGCGGCGCCGTCATTTAATCCGTCAGCCCCCTTCGCCCCAGGTGATGGGGTTGGGGATATAAGCCCCGGAAATCTTGAATATATCAGAAGAGCAAAGCCTTCAGACGCAGTTGCTGCGATAAGGCGATATCCGAGGGAGGTCGTGGAAAAATATCCAGATCTAATGTTGATCGAAGCGACGGCCTTGCTGTATGAGGGCCAACACCAAACTTCGTTTAAAGTTGTGAGCCTGATTTTGGAAAAATATGGCAATGATCCAACGATGGTCGAAAGAGCGATATTTTTGCGCGCGCGAATTTTCTTAAGAGGAAATAATTTAAAAAAGGCCGAGGAAGATGGCTTGGAGTTGATTGACAACAGAGAAAGCAGGAACATTAAGGTCTATGACATGTTGGCCAGGGTATATGCTAAGATGGGGGTGCAGGAAAGGCAGCTGGGGCGCACGCTGGAGGCTCTGGTATATGAAGAAAAAGCCCTCGCCGTTATTGAGAGGGTTGTTGGACCAAATGGAATATCGCCGGGTGATTATGTGATTATGGCAAGAAAGGCCAAGATTTTGTTGCAGATGGGCCGCTGTGAAGAGGCCTCGGATGCGATAGACTTCGCCGTTAGGGCAAGCCCCTATAATGTGGAATTTACGTTCATTAAAGCGAGAACGCTTATCAATCAGGGTAAACGCTTTAAAGAGATCATTCCGTATTTTGATCGGCTGTTCAGCAAAATAACCTATATTAACGAGGGGATGTTGAGACAGTTCAGGATAGGTTTTGAAAATCTGTTTGCGTCAGCCGATGCTATGAGAGAACTTAAGCAGCTGATTAAAGATGCGCATCTATATACATTTCCAGATTTAAAAACAAAAATTTATGAACTAACCGGCAAGGCTTTGGCGGCAAGCATCATGCCGCAGTAGTATTTTATCAGGAGTGGTGGAAAATAGGCTGTTAAATAGGCTTGATATTATTTCGAAAAACGTATTATATAGCCCCCATGGCTGGCTTATTTATTACATTTGAGGGGATTGAGGGGTGTGGAAAAACCACACAAATCAGGATCCTTGAGGATTATCTTAAAACTCAGGGTCATGAAGTCGCCCTTACCCGCGAACCGGGTGGCACAATTATAGGCGATCAGATCAGGGTCGTTCTTTTAAAGCCTGAGAATATGAAGATGCACGGAATAACCGAGCTCTTCCTGTATGCAGCTGCCCGAGCCCAACACGTAGAGGAGTTTATAAGGCCAGCGTTGGAGTCGGGCAAGATCGTCCTTTGCGATCGATTCTTTGACGCAACAAGCGCCTACCAAGGCTTTGCCAGAAGCATTGATAGACGTTTTTTAGCCAACATCCACGAATTGGCCACAGGGAACCTCATTCCGGATCTAACAATCCTTTTGGACTGTCCCGCTGAAACCGGGTTAAGACGTGCATTGGACAGAAATCTCCAATCTGCTGAGTTAGAGGCAGAGGGCCGCTTTGAGCAGGAGGCCATTAATTTCCACGAAAAAGTTCGCGAGGGTTATTTAACCATTGCCCGTGAAGAACCGAAGAGGGTAAAGATCATCAATGCTACAGACGATATCGAAACTATTCGAGAAAAGATTATTACCGAAGTTAACAAGGTACTTTAATTTATGGGAGTGGGGGAAAATACGTTTTGTTAACGCTTGTGTCATTCTGAGTCCGCCAAACCTGCCTCGCGTTGTTCAGCAAGGCGGGGG